>DASTNU010000642.1:0-2166 GCA_035720605.1 Longimicrobium sp.
TCTACTACGGCGACGAGATCGGGATGCGCGACGTACCCGTCCCGCCGGAGCGGGTGCAGGACCCGTGGGAGAAGAACCTTCCCGGCCGCGGCCTGGGGCGCGATCCCGAGCGTACGCCCATGCAGTGGTCCGCCGAGCCGAACGCCGGCTTCACCACGGGCGACCCCTGGCTCCCGGTCGCGGACGACTTCGCCGGGGTGAACGTGCAGGCGCAGCGGGCCGATCCCGGCTCCATGCTGGCGCTGCACCGCGCGCTCCTCGCCCTGCGCCGCCGCGAGCCCGCGCTCTCCCTCGGCGGCTGGGCGCCGGTGGATGCGGACGGCGACGTGCTGGCGTACCTGCGCACGCATGGCGCCTCGCGCTTCCTGGTCGCGCTCAACCTGGGCGCGGAGCCGGCGGCGGTGGAGTTCGGTGGATCGGGGTCGGTGGTGCTGAGCACGCTGCCCGACGCGGCGAGCGAGCCCGTGCGGGGCGCCGTCGCGCTGCGCGGGGACGAAGGCGTGGTCGTGCGGCTGGATCGAGCGAGTCGACCGTAAACCGGCTGGGAGGCGGGATGATCCGGACGATCTTGATCGCGGTCGCCACGGCCGCGCTGCTGTCGGTGGATGACGTTGCGGCGCAGCAGGTGGTGGAGGCTGGGGGAAGGACTCCGTCGATGTCGCTCGCCGCGACCGCACCGGACCCGCGCCTGCGGCCGGACTTCGCTCCGCCTTCATCCTCCGCGGGTCGGATCGATCTGCGCGCGCCGCGGCTTTCGCTGCCGCAGGCGATGCTCGTCGGCGGGGTGCTGGGATGCGCGGCGGGTGCGCTGGTGATGGGCAGCGAGGGGGACGACCGCGACCGGGCCGCACGGCGCTTCAACGGCTGCATCCTGGGGTTGCCGATCGGGATGGTCGTCGGCGGGGCGTACGGCCTGGCGACGGGGCGCTGACTGGCCGACGACGGTCCAGGCTCGCCCTCCCGAGCGGCTGAAGCCGCCGCAACGACGGCGGAAAGCCCCGCAAACTGCGCGGGGCTTCAACCGCAACCACGAACAGCGTCGCGCTTCGCGCGGACCCCTCACCCCCGGCCCCTCTCCCGCAAAACCGCGCGGGAGAGGGGAGACCATCTCCAGCACCGAACCGTCATTCCGAGGGAGGCGCCGCCGGGATATCTGCTTCCACTCCAGGCGCGAGCGCCGACCGAGGAATCTACCATCCGAACCCGGTGGCCCGTCGTGCGCCGCCATCTCGCCCACACGATCCGCGCAGGCGGATTTCGTGAATTGCCAGCCGCGATTTCAATCGCCGGGCCGGGGCCGGCGGCTACGCGCTGTGCCCCACCCGTCCGTGGCGGCTACGGCTGCGCCCCCAGCGCCCGCAGCCGCTCCTGCGCCTGGCGGTGGTTCGGCTGGATGCCGACGGCGCGGCGGTACTGCTCGACCGCGCGGTCGCGCTCGCCCAGCGCTTCCAGGACGCGGCCCAGCTCGTACGCCACGCCGGCGGAATTGGGGAACTGCTCCGCGTTCAGCTCCAGGATGCGCCGCGCGTCCGCCTGCCGTCCCTCCGCCGCCAGCCGCTGCGCCAGCGTGCTGAGCGACCGCTCCCCGAAGTCGTAGGTAAAGCGACCGTAGTACTGCGTCCGCAGCGCCCGGTACGCCGCGACCGCGCTGTCCGCGCCCAGCCGCCGCGCCACCGTCGCCAGCGAGTCCTCCAGCATCTGCGGCCGGGGCGCGCCGCGGTGGCAGGTGATGCACCCCACCTGCATCCGCCCGTCCTCCAGCCCGCGGATGTCCGGCATCAGCTCGCCGTTGATCGCCCGCACCATCCGCATCATCCCCCGCGCGGTGTGCTTGGCCTCCTTGTCGTCGGACGCGAAGTTCAGCGAGTCCGGCGGCGCCCCCTCGTACGGCACGTGGCAGTGGGTGCAGCGCACCCCCAGCGACATCGTGAAGTTGCGCATGATGCCGATCAGCGCGTCTCGGGAGATGGAGTCCGGCAGCACCTGCAGGTTTTCGAACTCCCCTTCCCGCTGCTGCGCGGCCGGCGGTGCGCCGTCCGGCGCGGTGCGGGTGGCGGGTCCCACGCAGGCGGCCAGGGCAGCCAGCAGCAGGGCGGAGCGTAGCGCGGCTCGGTTGTGCATGGACGTGGGCACGGGGACGAGGGCGAGGGTCGCATCCGCCGCGGC
>DASTNU010000643.1:0-4673 GCA_035720605.1 Longimicrobium sp.
CGCGGCCAAGGCGGAGGCCGCGTGGGGCGGGTGGGAGAACGTCTTCGACCTGCTGGAGGGGAAGCAGTGGCTGGATCGCACCGGCGGCGGCGACGGCTGGTACCTGCTCGGCCGCGCCTGGGAGCAGGAGGGACGGTGGGAGCAGGCGGCGGCGGCGTACGGCCGCTACGTGGCGCTGCGGGCGGACACCGGCAGCGCCCGCCACCGCGGCGAACGCGCCGTCGGCGAGCTGCGGCACGCGCTGGCGCTGCTGCATGCGGGGCGGGTGGATGACGGCGTGCGCGCACTGGACCATGCGCGCGGTCACGTCCCCGCGGTGGCGGGGTGGGTGGCGGTGCTGGCGGCGGAGGCGCTGGCGGAGCGCGGCGACACGGCCCGCGTCCGCGCCTTCCTGGCGGCGGAGGCCGATCTCCCCGTGCCCGGCCGCGCCCGGGCCGCACGGCTGCGTGCGCACCAGGAGGCGGGGGACGTGGCGGGGGTACGCCTGCTGGCGGAGTCGTATCTCCAGGCCACCCGCGACTCCACGGAGCGCGCGCCGCTGCTGCTGGCCGCCGCGCGCGCCCTGCTGCGCCTGGGCGATACCGCCACCGCGCGCCAGCGGCTGCGTACCGCGCTGGCGGAGGCGCCCGCCACCGCGGCGGCGCGCGACGCGGCGGGGGTGTTGAGCTCCCTCGGCGGCCTGGGTCCGGCGGACCGGCTGGCGATCGGCATCGTCTACGACCGGCACGGCAACCGCGCGCGGGCGGCGGAGGGGTACCGCGCCTTCCTGGCGGCGAACCCGGGGAACGCCGACGCGCGCATCCGCCTCGTCCGGGCGCTCTTCGCGGCGGGGCGGTACGCGGAGGTGGACGCGGCCGCGGCGCCGCTGGCGGGCACGGCGGCGGGGGCGGAGGCGATGTTCCTGACCGGGCGCGCGCAGTACCGTCGCGGCGCGCGCGCGGAGGCGCGGGCCACCTTTCTGCGCACCGCCGACCGCTTTCCCGGCACCGCCCCCGCCGCCGAGGCGCTCTTCCTGGTCGCCGACATGGCGCACGATGCCGGGGACGCGGCGGGCGCGCGCGCCGGCTACGCGCGCACGGCGGACCGCGCGCCGGGGACGGAGCGGGCGGGGCTGGCGCTGATGCGGCTGGGAGGGATGGCGTTCACCGCGCGCGACTACGCGGCGGCGCAGGCGGCGTTCGGCCGCGGGCGGACGGTCGCGGCGTACTGGCCGCAGGCCACCTACTGGGCCGCCCGTGCCCGCGCCGCCCGCGGCGACACGGCCGGTGCCGCCGCGCTCTACCGCGAGGTGCGGCAGCGCGAGCCGCTGTCGTACTACGCCCTGCGCTCGGCGGAGCGGCTGCGCCAGCCGTTCTGGCCCGTTCCGCTGCAGGCGGACCCGGCGGACGCGGACGAGGCGCGGAAAAAGGTGGCGGGGTGGATGTACGCGGTGGACCTGCTGCGCGCCGCCGGCCTGGACACCGAGGCGCGGGCGGAGGTCGACCGCCGCGTCCGCGAGGCAGGGGAGGACCGCGCGCTCCTGTATCCCCTGGCGGAGGCCATCAACGAGCGCGGCTACACCTCGCAGGGCATCCGCATCGCGCTGGCGCTGCAGGGGCGCGGCGAGCCGGGCAGCGCGCGCTTCCTGCGCATCCTCTACCCCCTCCCCTATCGCGGCATCATCCAGGGCGAGGCGCGGCTGCGGGAGCTTGAGCCGGCGCTGGTGGCGGCGGTGATCCGGCAGGAGTCGTGGTTCAACGCGCGCGCGGTGTCGGGGCCCGGCGCGCGGGGGCTGATGCAGGTGATGCCGGAGACCGGCCGCGGCCTGGCGATGGGCGCCGGCATTCGCCAGTGGGACGCGGACCTGCTCTTCAACCCGGAGATCAACGTGGCGCTGGGCACGCGCTACCTGGCGGAGCAGATGCGCACCTACCGCGGCTCGCTTCCCAGCGTCTTCGGCGCGTACAACGCGGGTCCGGGGCGCATCCGCACCTGGAGCCGGTTTCCCGAGTACCGCGACGAGGAGCTGTTCACCGAGCGCATCCCCTTCCAGGAGACGCGCGACTACGTGAAGATCCTCACCCGCAACATGGCCGTCTACCGCGGGCTCTACGATTTCGGGCGATAGGAGAGATTTCACGCGGAGGGCGCGGAGGAAAGAAGTGAGGACGCGGAGGACATCCATCTGTTCTCCGCGTCCTCCGTGTGATTATGAGACCGCCGTTCACGGCACGTAGCTGATGCCGGCGTAGGCGGTGATGTCGTTCTCGTAGCCGCCGTCCAGGCCGTAGGCGACGCCGGCCAGCAGCCTGATGCCGGGGGTGGCGGCGGCGCGGAAGCCGGGAAGGCTGGTCGCCATCTCGACCCCCGTCATCCGCAGCCAGCGGTCCCAGGTGGGGTCCGTGGTGCCGCCCCAGAAGTACGGCGTAAGGAATCCCACCGTGGTGCTGATGCGGTAGGTGAGCAGCTGCTCGCCCTCCAGCGCGCCCCAGCGCAGGGCCGGCATGGGCACGCGCTGTCCCAGCACGGCCTCGTCCACCAGCAGCGGCTCCACGCCGCCCACGGTGAACCGCTCCCAGGGCGGCGCGCCGCCGGTCACCCGCCCCAGCGTGCTCTCCGCCCGCACGCCCAGCCGGCCCATCCCCGCACCGAACGCCGTGGTCACCAGGCCGCGCCCCCACCAGTCGCCCGCCGTGCGGCCGGTGGCGCCGGAGACCACCAGCACCCCCGACGAGTACCCCATCCCGGCGCGCCGCCCGTCCGACGTGGCGTACCGCCCGAAGGCCAGCGTCCGCGTGCCGGTCGCCCCCTCCGCGAGCTCGATCCGTCCGGCGGAGGCACCCACCCGCCACTCCTGCACCTGCCGCCCCACCGTCCACGCGTTGCGCGCCGAGAGCGTGGCCCCGGCGTAGCTGGCGTCCCGGTCCGGAAGGTCGTAGGTGGCCAGGCGCGACGGCTCGTGGACCAGGAAGAACGCCTCTCCCGTCACCGCGGGACGCATCCCGCGCCAGACGGCGGCGACGGAGGCGCCGCGCTCCATCCCCCGGTCGCCCCAGGCGCCCTGCGCCGCCAGCGCGAGCCGGCCCACGGGATCGGCGTTGTAGACGATGACGCCGGCCGAGCCGCCGTCCGCGTTGGCGGAACCGAGGGGGAGGATGCGCGTCCAGCGCGGGCCCGTCCCGTACGCCCGCGACGGCGGCACCGGCCCGCGCGGCAGCGTATCCACCGCTCCCGGGGCCACGCGCGGCACCACCGGAGCCAGCGTGGCGGGAAGCGCGGCGGCGGGGCCGGGGCGGGCGCTGTCGGGGTGGATGCGGTGCAGGTCCAGCCCGCCGGCGTGCAGGGAAAGGAACCAGACGCCGCCGGTCTGCCGGTCCACCTCCGGCGCCGCCGCCGCGCCGGTGACGCGCGTCAGCGGCTCGCCGGCGCCCGTGCGCAGGTCCACGCGCGCCAGGTTGGCGATGCCGCCCGCCTCGGAGACGGCGACCAGCGCTGACCCGTCCGCGGTGAAGACGGGGTCGTACACGCTGGCGCGCGGGTCGTCGTGCACCACGCGCACGGGCCCGCCGGCCGCGTCGACCGTGACGATCTTCCAGCGCCCGTCTTCCTGCATCGCCGCGGCGACGGTGCCGCCGTCGGGGGAAAAGCGCGGCCGGTCGAAGACGCGGCCGGGAGTCCCCTCCGCCAGCGTCGTGACCGATCCGCTCCGCAGGTCGACCAGCGCCAGCCCGCAGAAGCCGGCCCGGCACCGCACGGCCACGGCGCGCCGTCCGTCCGGGGCGGGGTCCGCGTCGCGGATGGAGGCGCCCCGCGTCACCCGCCGCACCTCGCCCCTCCGCCAGCTCCACACGAACAGGTCCTGCCGCGTCGCGCCCCCGCCGATCGGGACGGCGCGCACCACCAGCAGCTCCTCGCCGCCGGGGAGAAAGCGCGGCGACGAGTAGGCGACGCCGTTGTCGGGGCGCAGCGTCGCCAGCGGGGCGCGCGGGAGCGGGAAGCCGCGGATGGCGGGGACGTCGTCCGGGTCGCGCTCCAGCAGCCGGCGGCGCGCGGCCTCGTCCGCCGAGTCCGTGGAGCTCGCGGAGGTGGGCCAGACGACGATGCGCGACGCCGCGCCCGTCGCTCCCCGCAGCGTCACCGCCACGTGCCGGCCGTCGGGCGAGACGGCAGGGTCGCCGGTGCCCCAGGCGAGCCGCTGCACGGTATCCCCCGCCACCAGCCCGGCCTCGCTCAGGCGGCGGCGGGCCTCCAGCGCGTTCGCCGTGACGTCGACGGTGAAGAAGCCGTACATCTCCTGCGGCGTGGCGCCGTACACCCCCGCGAACGCCTGCTCGAAGGTGCGCTCCTGCCGCGCGGACATCCGCCGCCACACGTTCGCCAGGCTCTCGTCCCCCCGGCGCTCCGCCAGCCACTCCAGGAACGCGGAGCCGGCCAGGTACGCCATGCTCCCGGCCTGGAACGACCCCGCGTCCGCGTTCAGCTGGGAGTACGGCGGAAGGCGGCCCTCGATGGCCCACTGCCGCAGCACCGCGGCGCGCGCCACGCCGTGCGGGCGCCCGCTCCCCGTCAGCTTTCCCTCGACGTAGGTCGCGTAGCCTTCCTTCACCCAGCGCGGCGCGTGCGCCAGCGGCCCCACCCCGCGCGGGTCGACGAGCCCCACCCACCGCCGGAAGGGGTTGCGGCTGGGGCGGGTG
>DASTNU010000644.1:0-2561 GCA_035720605.1 Longimicrobium sp.
TTGCACACGACTCCGGCGCCGACCGAAGGATCTACCTTCCCAACCTGGGAAGCCGCCCCGCGCGGAGATCCGTCCCACACCACCCCTCCCCCGAAGTTGGGGGAGGGGTCGCCGGCCGTCGCGAGGAACGAGCGAAAGGCCCGGCGGGGGAGAGGGCCCCCGCGCAGCGGGCGAGGGGGAAAACCCGGCCCAACCCCACACCTTCCACCACGCACGCACTCCGCTCGAAGTGTACACCCCCTCCCGCGCAGTTTGCGGGAGGGGGTGGCGCGCGCCAGGCGCCGCCGGGGGCGGGCCCCGCCGATCAGCGGGACGCGGTGGACGCGCCGACGATGGTCACGCGGATGGGGTTGGCCAGGCGCTCGGCGAAGGCATCCAGGTAGCGCCACCAGTCTTCCACCGAGCGAAAGTCGCCGCCGGCCGTCCATCCGGCGCCCGCGTAGTGCACCACGGGCTCGCCCGGCCGCGCGTCGGTCACGGCGAGGAAGTGGTTGCCGGTCTCCGCCGTGCCCATGAAGCGCCCGGACGGGACCAGGACCGCCGTGCCCAGCTGCCCGTGGCCGCCGTTCTTGCGCTCCACCGGCCCCCAGGTCGCCATCCATCCCATCCGCGCGTCCCGGCGGGTGGAGCCCACCAGCCCCTCGCGCTTCACCGTGCCGATCACGATCTCCAGCGCGCGGCGGTCCGCGGCCTGGATGGTCGTCTCCTGGCGGTACAGGTTCTGGCCCGCGTCGATGGTGATGCGGCGCGTCTCGGTGACTTCCACGCCGAACGCGTCCCACGGATCGTAGGTCAGCTCGAAGACGGCGCGGACCGGCCCGTCCGCGAGGATGCGGTGCGAGCGGAAGTTCCTGGCGGAGAGCACGTTGTCGTGCCGCAGCACCCCCACGCCCGCGGCGCCCAGCGTGGGGCCGACGGTGTAGAAGTCCGCGCCCTCGCCGGTGTCGCGGTGGTACTCGTCGTGGCCCCTGGCGTACCAGCGGTCCACGATCAGGTCGCGCACGCGCTTGGGCCAGACGTCCACGCCGCTGCTCACCAGCGGCTCGAACTCCGACGCCTGCCACAGCCCCTGCCCGTAGATGCGGAAGGCGATGCGGTCGCTCTCCCACGCCACGTCGTCGCGGTGGTCGTCGTGGCGGACGTGCGCGCGCGCGGCCGGCGCGGCGGCGGGCGCCTGCGCCTGCACCAGCAGCTCCTTGCGCTCGCCGGGCCAGAAGCTGGCGAGCACCAGCAGCTCGTCCACCGTGCCGTCGCCGTCGTTGTCGATGGTCTGCGTCACGGCTTCGGCGCCCGCGGCGTCCACCACCCGGACGCGGCCCGCGGCCAGCCCCGGCAGCGCGCGCTGCAGCTGGGCCCAGGGGAGCGCGATCACCTCGTCCGGCCGCGCGACGGGGAGCGGGTTCTCCGCGCGCACCGCCACGCCGGTCTGCGTGGCGGCGGGGACGGCGGCCAGCGCGGCGAGGAGGAACGCGGCGGAGATGCGGATGATCGTCATCGACGGTGTCCTCGATGTGTTCGGAGGCGACGCCGTGGGGGATCAAGCCCCGACGGGCGAGCTCCGCGAGCCCGGGGCGGGGCTTGTGGCCGTCATGGCCCCGGGTTTCAACCCGGTGGCGCGGGACACGACACACGCCCCCCCACGATGGATGCCGTTCGCCTACCGCAGATCGCCCATCGCCACGCCCTGCATGTCGGCGAAGACCTGGTTCTCGCCGCCCATCGCCCAGCAGAACGAATAGGCGGCGGTGCCGCAGCCGGCGTGGATGGACCACCCGGGCGAGAGCGCGACCTCCTCGTTACGCACCACCAGGTGGCGCGTCTGGTCCGGCTCGCCCAGCAGGTGCACCACCACGGTGTCCGGCGGCACGGCGAAGTACAGGTAGACTTCCGTGCGGCGGGCGTGCGTGTGGGCGGGCATGGTGTTCCACACGCTCCCCTCCCGCAGCTCCGTGACGCCCATCACCAGCTGCGCGGTCCGCACGCCGCCGGGATGAAAGTACTTGCGCAGGATGCGTCGATTCGCCTGCGCCGCCGTCCCCAGCTCCGTCGCCTCCGCATCGGCGTGGGCGACGCGGGTGGTGGGATGCGCGGCGTGCGCGGGGTAGCTGACCAGGTAGAAGCGCGCGGGGTTCGCCGCGTCGACGCTCGCGAACGACACCCGGCGGCTGCCGCGGCCGACGTAGAGGCCGTCGCGGGAGGCCAGTGCGTGGCGCTCCCCATCCACTGTCACGCTCCCCGCCCCGCCGACGTTCAGCACGCCCACCTCCCGCCGCTCGCAGAAGAACTCGGATGCCATCTCCGGCGGCGCGTCGAGGGTGAGTGGCACGTCCCCCGGCACGGCCGCGCCCACCACCACGCGGTCCAGGTCCACGAACCGCAGCGTCAGCTCGCCCGCTCGGAACAGGCCGCCGAGAAGAAAGCGGTCGCGGAGCTCCGCGGTATCCATCCGCCGCGCGGCGTCAGGCGACGGCAGGTAGTGCATCGTCATCGATCGTCATCCATATCCAGATATCGTCGCGAGGGCCCCCCCCGGCCCCCTCCCCGCTCGTTCCTCGCGGAGA
>DASTNU010000645.1:0-3303 GCA_035720605.1 Longimicrobium sp.
CACGGCGCCAACGACCCGCGGGTGCCGGTGGCCGAGGCGGACCAGATCGTCCGCGCCGTCCGCCATCGCCGGGGCGTGGTGGAGTACCTGCGCTTTCCCGACGAGGGCCACGGCATCGCGAAGCTGCAGAACCGCATCACCGCGTACCAGCGGATCGCGCGTTTCCTGGACCGTGTGCTGGGGAATGACCAGGTGGCGTGCATGGGGCGGTGAAGGGGTGAGGGGGAGATGTAGTGAAGGGGTGAAGGGGTGATTGGAGTGAAGGGGTGAAGGGGTGAAGGGGTGAAGGGGCCGGCTCCGCGCCTGAGCGGGTGAACCCGCCGCAACGACTGCGGAAAGCCCCGCAAACTGCGCGGGGCTTCAACGGCGTTACACACGCCGGAGCGAGATCGAATTCCCCCCTTTCCCGCGGATCGGGGAAGGGGGCCCTTGCGGGCGCAGTTCGATGCCCATCGGACGGCCTCGTTCTCTGGTCCCCGAATCCGCGAAGGCGGATTTCGTGACGTTGCAGCAGCGGTTTCAACCGCCGGGCGTGGAGTCGGACGATCCCCGCTGGCGTTCCGGTACGACGGGATCCAGAACCTGGATGTGAACCGAGGAAGGACCAACCAGATGCACATTCGCAACACCGTGCTCCTCGCGGCGCTGCTGGCTTCGGCACCGGCCGCGGCGCAGGACGCCTGGACGGTGCGGGCGCCCGCGCCGCAGGGGCTCAACCGCGCCGACGCGCAGGCCTCCACGCTGCGGCACCTGCAGAACCTCATCCGCATCAACACCGAGAACCCGCCCGGCAACGAGCTCCGGACGGCGATGTACTTCGACTCGGTGCTGACCGGCGTCCCCGGCGTGGAGACGCGCATCCTGCGGTTCCCGGAGGACTCCACGCGCGCCAACTTCGTCGCCCGGCTGCGCGCCGGAAACCCGCGCCAGAAGCCGGTGCTGGTGATGGGACACATGGACGTGGTGGGCGCCGACACCAGCAAGTGGGAGACGGACCCGTTCGTCCCCACCATCCAGGGCGGCTACCTGTACGGCCGCGGCGCCATCGACGACAAGGGGATGCTGTCCGCCACCCTCACCGCCATGGTGCAGCTGGCGCAGCAGCGCAACCGACTGGACCGCGACATCATCTTCTTCGCCACCGCGGGCGAGGAGGGCGGGCCCATCTCCGGCGTGGACTGGATGATCCAGAACCACCGCGACCTCATCGGCGACGCGGAGTTCGCGCTCAACGAGGGCGGCCGCATCCGGGTGCAGGACGGCGCCGTGCGCACCGTCAACATCCAGACGACGGAAAAGGTCTACTACAACGTGATCGCCACGGCCACCGGCACCAGCGGCCACGGCTCCGTGCCCCTGCCGGACAACGCGCTGGCGGCGCTGGCCCGCGCGGTGAACCGCGTGCACGAGTGGCGCGCGCCGGTGCGGCTCATCGAGACCACGCGCATCTACTTCCAGCGCCTGGCCACCATCGAGGACGACCCGGAGACCAGGCGGGCGATGGAGGAGCTCACCGCCCCCGGCGCCTCGCAGGAGCAGATCGACCGGGCGGCGGCGGTGCTTTCGCGCGACCCGCTGCACAACGCGGTGCTGCGCACGGGCGCCTCGCTCACCCTGCTGAACGGCGGCTTCCGCGCCAACGTGATCCCCTCCGAGGGGCGCGCCACCTTCAACATGCGCATCGTCCCCGGCGAGGACGCGGCGGAGCTGGTGCGGATGATGAACGACATCGACGGCGAGGAGCGGGTGACCTTCGCGCTGGAGCAGCCCCCCGTCGCCGCGCCGCCGCCGTCGCCCGTCAGCACGGAGCTGTTCCAGGCGATGGAGGCCGCGGCGCGGACGATGTCGCCCACGGCCACGGTGATCCCGTTCATGTCCACGGGCGCCACCGACGGCGCGGCGCTGCGGGCCATCGGCATCCCCACCTACGGCATCCTGCCCATGCCGATGCCGATCGAGGACGAGCTGCGCATGCACGGCGACAACGAGCGCGTCCCCGTCCCCGCGCTCGGCTGGGCCACGGAGTACATCTACCGCGTGCTGCGGCAGGTGGCGGGGTAGAAAGATGATGGAGTGATGGAGTGCGATCGCCGCCAGCCCCTCGCCTGAGCGGGTGAACCCGCCGCAACAACCGCGGAAAGCCCTGCAAACTGCGCAGGGCTTCAACTGCTCTGCACCCGCACCAACCTGTCATTCCGAAGGAGGCGCCGCGCGTGATCTGCCCGCGGCAGAAATGCCTGGCGCCGACTGAGGAATCTACCGTCCGAACCTGGTGGCCCGCCCGCGCGCCGCGATCTAGCCCACACAATCCGCGCAGGCGGATTTCGTGACGTTCCAGCAGCGGTTTCAACCGCCGGGGAGAGGCCGGGCCGGCGATCGCCGCCAGCCACCTCGCCTGAGCGGGTGAACCCGCCGCAACCACCGCGGAAAGCCCTGCAAACTGCGCAGGGCTTCAACCGCTCTGCACCCGCACCGACCTGTCATTCCGAAGGAGGCGCCGCGCGTGATCTGCCCGCGGCAGAAATGCCTGGCGCCGACTGAGGAATCTACCGTCCGAACCCGGGGGTCCGCCCGCGCGCCGCGATCTCGCCCACACAATCCGCGCAGGCGGATTTCCTGACGTTCCAGCAGCGGTTTCAACCGCCGGGGAGAGGTCTGCCGGCTGCCGCATCAGAACCCTCGGTGCCGGCGCGGGAACTCGCGGCGGCGTTCCGTGGTTCCACAGCGGCGACCGCGGCGGAGCGGCCGCGGGTTCACCCTTTCAGGCAGGGGCGGGACGATGAGACACTGGATGCTGGCGCTGGCTCTCGGCGGCGCGGTGCTGGGCGGGACGGCGCCCGCCGGGGCGCAGGCGCTCGCGGTGGAGGCGCGCCTGGACGCGGGCGTTCCCGTGGGCGACAGCGACGACTTCTACGACAACGGCGTGGGCTTCGGAGTGCGGGCGTCGGTGGCCGTGGCGCCCACCTTTGCCGTCTACGGCGGCTACTCGCGCTTCGAGTTCGACCGGGAGGCCGTGCTGGGCGAAGGCGAGGACGAGTTCGACAGCTTCGAGCTCGGCGGCCGTGTGGATCTGGCCGGCGGCAGCGGGGGCCCGTACTTCATGCTCGGCGCGCTCTTCCAGGAGGACGAGGAAACCGGCATCGAAGCGGGAATCGGCGCGGACCACGCCGTGAGCTGGGATCTGTCCGTGACCCCGGAGGTGCGTTACCGCCAGACCGCCTGGGTCGACTACCTCACCCTGGGAATGGGCGTCCGCTTCCGCTTCTGACGCACGGTCGAGGTTCCCGGCCGATCATCCCGCCC
>DASTNU010000646.1:0-2474 GCA_035720605.1 Longimicrobium sp.
CCGGGTGAACCCCAACGACGGCCCGCCGAGCGAACTGGATTGGCTCGGCGGGCTGTCCTAAGGACGGGAACGGGAGGGGACCTGCGGGTCCCGGACACAGGAATGCCCCCGCGGCTGCACCGCCGCGGGGGCATCTCGCCAGGCCATCCACGCGCCGCAAACGTTGCGGCCGCGCACTCACGCCAGCCGGCGGCGCCAGGATCCACGTCCGCCGATCGTGATGGCCCGGGATGACCGACGTGCCTGTCCGGGTTGAATCAGGCCGGTCCGGTACCGACGCGCGACCCTACAGCGACGCCAGCTCGATCGTCCACTGCTGCGGCTGGTACGACGCGCCCAGGAACGTGTACTGCTGGATCAGCGAGCCGTTCGAGCTGAGCGAGCCGATCACGGTGAGCGCCTTGCCGCTGTGTCGCGCGATGATGTTGTAGGTGCCGTTGCCGTTGTCGTTGATGCTGAACTGCTGGTTGTACAGGTTCTGGTAGGTCCACTGATGGAGCTGCGCCTGGTTGTACTGCGAGGCGCTCTCGATGTCCATCGCCTTGCTGCTGTGCTTGGCGATGATCTTGTAGTAGCCGCTGCCCACGCTGATGATGCTCCACTCCTGGTTCGACGAGCCGTCGTAGGTCCACTGGTGGATCCACTGGCCGTTGCAGCATCCGGCGCTGCTCACGTCCATCACCTTGCCGCCGCTCGCGTTGCGGATGACGTAGAAGAGGTTCGGGTCGAACGACATGCTGGGCTGCGCCGTCTTCGGGCTCGCCGGGTTCTCCGTCGGGGTGTCGCCGGCGCAGGCGGCGGTGAAGACGAGCCCGGAGGCGACAACCAGGATGCGCGCGAAAGCGCGCCGGCTGATGCTGGACATTGGTGTTTCCCTTTTCGATGGGTGGTGCCCGCAAGCGGGCGTGACGAGTCGTGTTACAGGTCCACGCCGAAAGCTGCTCCCTGCCGGGCGACGGCCGCGTGGGGGGCCGCGCGCGTCCGCGGGCCGGGCCCGGGGCGCTGGCAGGATGTCCTCGCGGATGCGCCCGACCTCGGGCCGGGGACGCAACCGGGTCGTGCCGCGCGAGGCGGCGCAGGCCTTCCCTGCACGTCTTCTGGATCCATGGCTCCCTGTCGGGGGTGGTTTGCACGGGCGACGCTGCGGAAGTGTCCCGTTCCGTGATCCCTGCGGGCGTTCCGCGCACCGCGTGACAGCCACACGAGGGCTGTGAAAATCCCATCCAGTGGCGGAAGACGAAAAAAACGTGTCGGCGCAAAATGCCCGCATCCGCGGGAGCCCGGTGCACGGGACGGGGTGCGTCCCGATGCGATGCTCCGGGTCCCGGAACCCAACACCTCTCTCATGGCTCACCGACCGCCGGGACACGTTCGCGTCCGGGGCGTAGCGGGCAGTAAACACCTGAGTGTTCAGGATAATAACATCAATAGGCGGAAATAGGTAGTGTCGATCGTGGCGATCGACGCGCAAGGGCGTGGGCGCGTCACGTCCGTGGCTGCGTTGGGCGGTAGACCTCTCACCGGGAGGAGAGGTACGGTGCGCAATTCCGCGCCCGCCCGGGAGGTGTTATCCTTCCCCCTTGTGGGCGCGCGCGACCGGCGTCCTCCTCCCGATCCTCGACCGACTTTCGACCATCACGCGATGCCGAACGGCAAGGCCATCTTCCAGGACGAGCAGGGCCGCGGCTGGCTCGTCGAGATCCAGTACGGGCACCCGGCGCCCACCGAGCTGGGGATCTACGCCGCGCGCTTCCAGTGCCCCGAGGACCCGGACGAGCCCGTCCGCGTGGGCTTCCTGCTGCTGGACGCGGTGGAGATGGGGGACCAGGAGGGGCTGCGCGAAGCCCTCGCCGAGTCCGACCCCGCGCAGGCCGTCGGCTGATGCAGCCACCCCGCCGCTCCGCCGTCCCGCGGGGCGGCGGCCGCTTTGAACCGCGACGCTGACGAACCCCGCAGTGGAACCCCGGCGCTCCGCCGTCCAGCACTTCCTTTCCACCGCCGCCGCCGAGCTGGTGCGGCGGGAGATCGCGCGCGCGCGCGGCAACGAGGTGTGCTTCGTGGCGCGGGTGGCGGAGGGCGGGGAAGTGGTGGAGCCGCGGGTGCTGGCGCGCGGGCACGCCGGCGCGGTGCTGGCGCTGGTGAAGGACAACGAGCTGCCGCGGCCGGGGCTGCTGGTCCACAACCATCCCTCCGGCCTGCTGGACCCGTCGGAGGCGGACTTCGCGGTGGCGGCGCGGCTGTGGGAGCTGGGGCTGGGCTTCGCCATCACCGACAACGGCGCCAGCGAGCTGTACGTCGTCGTGGAGCCGCCGGAGCCGGACGAGAAGGAGCCGCTGGACCTGGACGCCATCGAGGCGGAGCTGGGCCCCGCCGGCCCCCTGGCCATCCGCCACCCGCGCTACGAGGACCGTCCCCAGCAGCGCGCCTTCTCGCGGATGATCGCGGAGCTGTACAACACCGGCGGCGTGGGCGTG
>DASTNU010000647.1:0-4170 GCA_035720605.1 Longimicrobium sp.
GTTCGCTGGCGCACCCGTTGCTTCCGAGCCACCCACGCCCGGAGGGACCCATGAAGAAGCTCAGGCTCGAGACGCTGAAGGTGGAAAGCTTCGACACGATCGCCACCAATGGAAGCGTGCGAGGTACGGTGGCGGCGCACGAGGACGCGGGCACCCTCCTGGGCTGTCCGTACAGCTACGGCGGGACGTGCGTGATCAGCGGCTGCCTCGCCTGCCCCACCGAGACGCCCTGCAACTGACCGGACCGCGGGTGCGCCGGTTCACCGGCGCACCCGTGCCTCCGCGTCCATCAAGTCCGCTGCTCCCGCGCTTGCCGCGCGAACGGGACGCGGCCTAAGTTGAGCCGTTTCCACGCAACCGGCGGGTCGGCCCATCCAGCCCCGCGAGATCGACGCGAAAGAATGCCGCAAGCGAACGAACGGCTCCGGCCGGCCATGCCCCATCCCGTCCCCGCGAGGGCCGGGTGACCCCCGTCGCCACGCCGGAGACGGAGGCGCCACCTGCAAAAGGGCGCGCCCGCGCGCTCGCGCAGGAGGTCCGCGAGCTGGAGGCGCGGCTGCGCCAGGGCGGGGGTCCCAAGCGCATCCAGAAGCAGCACGACGACGGCAAGCTCACCGCGCGCGAGCGCATCGCCCTGCTGCTGGACCCGCGATCGCGCTTCCAGGAGGTCGGGCTCCTCGTCGCCTACGACCAGTACGAGGGGCAGGCGCCGGGGGCGGGCGTGGTGACGGGCTTCGGGACGGTGTGCGGGCGCGAGGTGGTGGTCATCGCCAACGACGCCACCGTCAAGGCGGGGTCGTGGTGGCCGGAGACCATCACCAAGATGCTGCGGGCGCAGGAGATCGCCATGCGCTGCCGCGTCCCCATCATCTACCTGGTGGACAGCGCCGGCGTGAACCTGCCCTACCAGGGCGGCGTGTTTCCCGGCCAGTACGGCGCGTCGCGCATCTTCTACTACAACAGCATCATGCGGCGCTACCTGAAGGTGCCGCAGATCGCCGCGGTGATGGGGCCGTGCATCGCCGGCGGCGCCTACCTCCCCGCGCTCAGCGACGTGATCCTGATGGTGGAGGGCACGTCGTTCATGGGCCTCGGCGGGCCGAACCTGGTCAAGGGCGCCACCGGACAGACGGTGGATTCGGAGACGCTGGGCGGCGCGCTGACGCACAACGCCATCAGCGGCGTGGCGCACTACCGCACGCCGGACGACCGCACCTGCATCGCCAGGATCCGCGACCTGGTGAAGCAGCTGCCGCACGCGGAGCCCGCGCTCCCCCTCGCCGAGCCGAAGCCGCCCGCGCGGGCGGAGGCGGAGCTGTACGACCTGCTGCCGGAGGACCACAAGCAGCCGTACGACATGCGCCAGGTGCTGGCGTGCATCCTGGACGGCGGCGCGCTGGACGAGTTCCAGACCGACTACGCCCCGGAGATGATCTGCGGCCACGCGCGCATCCACGGCATTCCCGTGGGGGTGATCGCCAACGCGCGGGGGATGCTGAAGGACCCGCACGGCGGCCCGCCCAAGTTCGGCGGCATCATCTACGCCGACAGCGCCGACAAGGTGGCGTTCTTCATCGAGACGCTGGCGCGGCACGGCACGCCCATCCTGTTCGTGCAGGACGTCAGCGGCTTCATGGTGGGCTCGCAGGCGGAGCACTCGGGGATCATCCGCGCCGGCGCCCGCTTCGTGGAAGCGATGGCCACGGCGGGCGTGCCCAAGATCGTGCTGACCATCAACCACGCCTCCGGCGCCGGGTACTACGCCATGGCGGGGCAGGGCTTCGACCCCGACTTCATCTTCACCTGGCCCACCGGGCGCATGGGGGTGATGGAGGGCGACAGCGCGGTGATGGCGCTGTTCAGCGGGCAGCTGGACGCGCTCAAGAAGGAGGGGAAGCAGCCGGACGAGGAGCTGCAGGCGAAGATGGCCGCCGTCCGCGCCGACTACGACCACCAGCTGGACGCCAGGTACGCGGCCGCCCGCGGCTTCGTGGACGCCGTGATCGCGCCGGACGACACGCGCGCCGCGCTGGCGCTGGCGCTGCGCACCTCGCTCAACAACCCCGGCCCGCACCTGGGCGCCTTCGTCCTGCCGCCGAACGTGTAGGTGCGCACGGCTGGCGTGAAAAGATACACTCTTGACAGTCCCGGCCGGCGAGGGTAGCGTTCACCTCGCGGCCGGGCTCTTTGCGTCGTGCCAGCCTGTACCTGCAGTCGCGCCGTATCCGAGGATGTGACGATGGCCGTTCAATTCGCGCAGCCATACCGGTTCACCGTGCAGCAGCTCGCGTGCATGGCCGACGGGGGCGTTGTCCCGCGCATCGGAGTCGAGCTGGTCGAGGGCATGCTGTACCGGGCCGGTGGGCCGTTTCACTTCTCGAGCGACGATTACCTGAAGCTCGATGAGCTCGGGATCTTTGGCGAAGGTGATCGGGTCGAACTGATCGACGGCGAAATCATCGAGATGAGCCCGGAGGGGAACCGCCATTCCGCGTGCATCAGGCGCCTGATCCGCCTTCTCTCTCCCCACGTGGGCGATGCGGTCGTCGGCGCCCAGGATTCGCTGTCATTGCCCGATGGATACTGGCCCAGGCCCGACTTCGTAGTTCTCCGGCCAGACGCGGACGAGTACGAGCACGCGCATCCCACTCATCAGGATGTGCTGGTCGTCATCGAGGTGTCGGATTCGTCGCTGCGCTATGATCGGCAGGTGAAAGCGGCCCGCTATGCACAGGCCGGAATACCGGAGTACTGGCTGATCGATCTGACCCGCGACACCATCTCGACCTGCGAGGTCCCCGCCGCGGGTGAGTACGGGCGGGTGAACGTCTACCGACCAGGTGACTCCTGGAAGTCTCCCGGGCTGGGTGGGCTGGAGATTCGAGTGAACGACATCCTCAAACCACGGTAGCCCGCCCGATTGCCATCGTGCCGCGGCGAGTGGCGCGCTTGCCCTGGCGCCGCGCACCTCGCTCAACAACCCCGGCCCGCACCTGGGCGCCTTCGTCCTGCCGCCGCAGGGGTAGGTGCGCGCGGCTGGCGTAAAGTGAACGAAGGTGACAGCATGAGGCGGACGGCATTAGGGTTGATGCCGTCCGCTTCGTCGTCTAACGTCTTTATTGTCGAATCCTGCAGTCACGCCGAAGGAAGGGACGCTATGGCCGTTCAGTTCGCGCAGTCTTACCGGTTCAGCGAGCAGCAGGTTGCCCGCATGGCCGATGCGGGAATTATCCCACAGTCGGGCACCGAACTGATCGACGGCGTTCCCTACTGGTCCGGGGCCCCGGTCCGTTTTTCCCGCGATGCGTTCTATCGCCTGGGAGAACTCGGGGTTCTGACCAAGCGTGACCGCGTGGAGCGCATCGACGGTGAAATCATCGAAATGAGCCCGATCGGCCCTCGGCACTCTGCGTGTGTTACCCGTCTGAACCGGTTTCTCACGCCGCGCGTGGGTGACGCGATCGTGCGTTTCGAGAATCCCCTTGCTTTGCCCGAAGAACTCGATCCGCAACCAGACCTCGTCGTGGTGCGGCCGAGGGATGATGATTACGAGGATGGGCATCCTGTCTCGGATGACGCGCTTCTCGTGATCGAAGTGGCGGATTCGTCGCTGCGGTACGATCGGCAGATCAAAGCGGAGTGGTACGCGCAGGCGGGGATTCCAGAGTACTGGCTCGTCCATCTCACGCGTAACCAGATCGCCGTGCACCAGCAGCCAAGGATGGGTGAATACCGTGAGGTGCAGGTGTACGGCCTCGGTGAGACGTGGACTTCGACCGCCCTTGGCGGGCTGGAGGTCCCGGTGAACGCCATCCTGAAGCGCCGCTGACGCTCGACCTGCTGTTGCCGCCCCAGCGGGAAACGTGGTATATGGCGATCCGGAGGCTTGCGCACGCGGCCTCCGGTCTGTTTTTGACATCGGATGCGAATCCCGGCAAAATCGCACTCACGCACTCACGCACTCACGCACTCACGCACTCACGCACTCACGCACTCACGCACTCACGCACTTGCCCTTCCTCACCCTCGCCGCACCGGCCGAAGCGCAGATCCGCGAAAAGGCGTCCGTCTTCCTGGCCTGCGCGGCGCCGGCGCAGACGGAGGCGGAGGCGCGCGCGGTGCTGGCGGAGCGGGAGAAGGCGATGTGGGACGCCACGCACCACTGCTCCG
>DASTNU010000648.1:0-2281 GCA_035720605.1 Longimicrobium sp.
CCGCGCAGTTTGCGGGGCTTTCCGCTGTCGTTGCGGCGGGTTCACCCGCTCCCCCTCGACGGGCTCGCCACCCGCACGGGATTCTTGCCACCCGCCCCGCTGCTACGGTATCCTACAGCAGCCCACGTCGCCTCCCACGCGGTACTCCTCGCGGGTCCCCGCACCATCGTCTCTCCAGGCGCCGTCCGCTTCCATCGTCATCCGCATCGTTCCCGGGAATGCCGCGCGATCGGCGGCTTCCCGGGGTCCCGCGCCTCCCCACGCTCTACCCGGAAGACATCATGGACCAGTCGCATCAGCCCCAGGCCGCGCCGCCGGCGGACCAGCAGATCGTCCGCGCCGCCATCCACCCCGCCATCGGTATCGCGCGGGTGGGGAACAGCCAGGACGAGTACTTCTACGGCCCGGAGGTGGTGCATCCCCTCCCGGAGCAGCCCGGCTTCTACAAGGACGGCACGGGCGCCCTCAAGCGCCAGGCCGCCCTGTTCCGCGTGTACGGCTACAACGCCGCGGGCCAGGTGGTCGCCGAGCTCACCGCCGACAACGCCGACATCCGCTGGACGGCGCACGTGGCCAACACCAAGGCCGCGTGGTACGAGTTCCAGATCGCGCTCGACATCCCCGAAGCCGCCACCGCGCCTCCCAGCAACCTGCGCAACGCGGACGTGAAGGGCGCGGCGCGGGGGCAGCTTTCCATCGACCCCGGCCCGCGCAGCATCACCGGGCGCAGCCAGCAGGGGGAGCAGTACGCGTTCGATTCGGGGGAGTTCTTCGGCACGCCGGTTTACCTGGGCGAGCTGCGCACGGATGAAGCAGGGAGGCTGGTGTTCCTGGGCGGCCGCGGCGTCTCCGCCTCGCGCGACGGCAAGCCCGCCGTGACCTTCGCCAACAACGACGGCTGGCACGACGACGTCTCCGACGGTCCCGTGACCGCGCAGGTGACGGTCGGCGGCCGCGAGCTCCCGGTGGACCCGGCGTGGGTGGTGACCGCGCCGCCCAACTACGCGCCGGACGTGATCACCGTGCGCACGCTGCACGACCTGCTGTACGACGTCTTCGTGGCGGACGGGGAGATCGCCTTCCCGGCGGCCGTCTCGTTCACCCGGCACGTGTGGCCGGTGCTGAGCCACCTCACCAGCCTGGAGTGGGTGAACGCCGGCTTCGCGGCGCAGTTCGGCTGGGGCGGGCCCAACCACTTCGCGGATCCCGGCCTCGTCCGCCGGCTGTCGTCGAAGCCGGCCACGCCGGGCGCGTTCGACCCCAACGCCGAGCTGCGGCGGCAGGTGCTCAACTCCTTCCGCCTGCCGCATCCCACGGACATGAACCCCCTGCCGTGGCCGTGGATCTACGGCGACGCCATGAACATCCCGGCGGACTCGCCGCGGCAGCACGTCTCCATCTCGCCCACGCAGTACCGCTTCCTGCAGCTGTGGGCGGACGGGCAGTTCATCGACGACTGGGACCCGGCGCGCCCGGTGCCGCACCGGCTGGACGAGGTGCCGCTGCGGGAGCAGCCGGCCATGCTGGACCAGGCCGCGACGCACTTCTGCCTGGCGGACGCCTTCCACCCCGGGTGCGAGATGACGTGGCCGGTGCGGCACGCGTCGATGTACTCCGCGCCGTACCGCATCCGCCACCGCCCGGCAGGCACGCCCGAGCCCAGCTACGGGCCGACGCTCACGCCGGAGATCGCGCTGCGCCCCGGCGGCCCGCTCTACGCGCAGGGGCCGGGCGACATCAGCCGCTGGATGGCGGTGCCCTGGCAGACGGACACGGCCAGCTGCCGCTCCGGGTACGAGCCGGACTACGACCCGTACCTGCCCACCTTCTGGCCGGCGCGCGTGCCCAACCAGGTGCTCACGCTGGAGGACTACCGGAAGGTGGTCGACGCCTCGCTGCCGCCGGAGGAGCGGTTCGCCGCCTTCTCGCGCCGCCTGAACTGGCTGCGGGTGCTCAGCTCCAACTACAAGAAGGCCATCAACGAGATGGTGGCCGACTTCGGCAAGCTGGGCGTGGTGGAGGTGCGCGAGGGCGTCACGGACGATCCCGCCTTCCCGCGGGTGATGATGGTGGAGTCGCAGCCCGGCATGCTGCCGCGCCAGATCCCGTTCGCGGCGGAGCTGCTGAAGACGATCGAGATCCCCGCGGACGTCGCGGCTTCCGCGGATGCCGCCGTCGCGGCGGTCGAGGCCGCGGCCCCGGATGCGGCGGCGCGCGGCCGGCGGCTGGAGCAGGCCGGCTTCGAGTCGGAGGAGGACCTGGCCGAGATGGTCGCCGAGCT
>DASTNU010000649.1:0-2329 GCA_035720605.1 Longimicrobium sp.
CCAGGTTCCGCGGGTCGTGCCGCAGCGCCTGCTCGGCCGTCTCGTACGCCTCCAGCAGGTCGCGCGGCGCCTGGGTGCGCTCGGCGCGGACGATGAGCGCGGCGGCCAGGTCGGCGAGCGCCGGCGCGGGATGATCCTCCAGCGTCGCCAGGCGCCGGAGGTTGGTGATGGAGCGGTCGAGCGCCCTGCCGCGTTCGTCCGCCGCGAACAGGTCGATGATCGCCAGCGTGTGCACGTCGCCGGGATCGTCCGTCCCCCCGGCTTTGCGCGCCACGGCCGCGATGCGGTCCGCACGTGCTTTCCGGCGCGCGGGGCAGTCGGCGCGGAGGATGGTGCCGTCGGAGGGTCGGGTCTCGCGGCAGGGGCGAAAGGCCGTGCCGATCGAGAGGCGCGGCGCGATGCCGGGGACCGTCTCCAGCGCGGAGGCCAGCTCGGCGAAGGCGCCGCCCGCGGACCCGCAGGTGGCGAGCGTGCAGAAAAGCGCCGGAATTCCGAAAAGTCGGAAGCCGGGAATCGCAACGCGTGGGGAACGTCCTGGACCGCTCGCTCGCATGCCGGAAATGGTGGGAACTGCGGATGATGCCGGCGACCGCGTCGTGTAGGGCTGGATGCGCCCCATAGTGCGTGCCCCGCGGGAGAAAACACAAGGTTTTCGAAACGAGGCCCGATCCCTCTCGGACGGCGACCAAAACGCGAGAGCCCGCGCCGGGTGCACCCGGCGCGGGCTTCCTTCCGCCGTGCTCCGGCTCCTACGCGCCGGCGGCTTCGATCGTGTCCGCGATCCAGCGCGCCATTCCGGAGAGCGTGCGGGTCTGGAAGAGCGTCCGCAGGCGCATCTCGACGCCGAATCGGCCGCGGACCCGGGCGATGAGCTGCGCCGCCACCAGCGAGTGGCCGCCCAGCGCGAAGAAGTCGTCGTCCGGGCGCGGCGCCACGCCCAGGAGCTCGCGCCACATCACCGCCAGCTGCGCGCGCACCGAGCCGGGGCCGTCCTCCTCCCCGCCCTCGCGCTCGGCCGCCTCCTTCGCCGCCGGGGGGTGCTCCGGCACGCCGCCGTCGGGTTCGAACAGGCCGGCGGGAAGGGGAGCCGGGCCGCCGCATGCCGCGTCCGGCAAGCCGGCCGGGTCGATCCGCACCCCCGCCGTCCACAGCTGGCCGAGGGCGCGGTGGAAATGAGCCGGCTCCGCGGTGCCCTCGGCCGCGTGCGGGAGGGAGGCCACGCCCGGCGGGACCGGAACTCCCAGCGCCGCCGCCTGCTGGCGGACGAAGGCGCCCAGCGATCCGCCTGGCCCCAGCTCCACCAGCACCCGTCCCTCCTCCGCGAGGAGCTCCGCCGCGCCGGCGGCGAAGTGGACGGTGCCCACCAGGTGCCTCGCCCAGTGGCCCGGGTCGACGGCCTGGGCGGCGGTCAGCGGGCGGCCGGTGACGTTGGAGACCAGGGGGATGCTC
Source organism: Longimicrobium sp. (assembly GCA_035720605.1). Taxonomy (GTDB): domain Bacteria; phylum Gemmatimonadota; class Gemmatimonadetes; order Longimicrobiales; family Longimicrobiaceae; genus Longimicrobium. Next base: position 1,450 of record DASTNU010000649.1, read on the forward strand.
GGCGCGGAGAGGCGCATGCGGCCGGCGAGCCCCGCCATCTCCCGGGCCACCGGCTCCATCAGCGGCGAGTGGAAGGCGTGCGTCGTCGCCAGCCGGCGCACCGCGTGCCCCGCGCGCACCAGCCCGCCCTGCACCCGCTCGATCGCCGCTTCCGCCCCCGAGAGGACGCACAGCTCCGGCGCGTTGACCGCCGCCAGCGCCACGCCGCCGCCCAGCCAGGGCCGCGCGGCCTCGGGGGAAAGGGAAACGGCGAGCATGGCGCCCGCGGGGAGCGCCTGGATGGCACGCGCGCGCAGCGCCACCAGCTCCAGCGCGTCTTCGAGGGTGAACACGCCGGCGGCGCAGGCGGCGGTGTACTCGCCGAGCGAGTGGCCCATCACCATGGCGGGACGTACCCCCCGCGACTCCCAGAGCCGGGCGAGCGCGTATCCGACCGCGAACGCCACCGGCTGCGCGACCTCGGTACGGCTGAGCCGCGCGGCGGCGGGGGAGGCGGGCGCGCGGCCCAGCAGGCGCCGCAGGTCCATCCCGGCGCCGGAGGGCGCGTCGTCCTCCGCGAACAGCGCCTCGAGCACGTCGAATCCCAGGTGGCCCCGCAGGAGCCCGGCGCAGCGGTCGACCTCCGCGCGGAACACCGGCTCCGCCGCGTACAGGCCGCGCGCCATCCCGGGATACTGCTCGCCGACCCCGGGAAAGAGGAAGACGGCGGACGCCCCGCGCTCCGGGGCGGCCCCGTCCACCGTGCGCGCGGGATCGCGCCCGGCGAGGAGCGCGGACGCGTCCTCGCCCTGGCGCACGACCACGGCCCGGCGGTGCGGCTGGGCCGGACGCTCGCGCAGCGCGCGGGCCACCGCGGCGGGGGGCAGCTCCGGATGCGAGG
>DASTNU010000650.1:0-4892 GCA_035720605.1 Longimicrobium sp.
GCGCCGGCTCGCTGCGGGAGCAGCTGGACTACGCGCTGCGGCTGGTGGCCTGGTCGTGGATCGCGCGACAGAGCGGCGTGCAGCTGGAGCTGATCGACGTGCTGGTGGATGCCGGCGCCCGTCCGGGCGGCAACATCACCCACGACGCGCTGATCAACGGCAACGTCGCGGCGGCGGGGCACCTGGTGGAGCGGGGCGCGCCGCTCACCCTGGCGGCGGCGCTCTGCCTGGAGCGCTGGGACGACGCCGCGGGCATCGCCGCGACGGCGAGCGCGCACGACCGGCAGGTCGCGCTGGTGCTGGCCGCGCTGCGCGGCAGGGCCGAAGCGCTGCGGAGGCTGCTGGCGCTGGGCGTGGACATCGACGCGTACAGCACCGACATCTACACGCACGCCACCGCCCTGCACCACGCCGTGAGCTCGGGCTCGCCGGAGGCGGTACGGGTCCTGGTGGAAGCCGGCGCCAGGCTGCACACCCGCGACCGCGCCTGGCACGGCACCCCGCTGGACTGGGCCGAGCACTACGTCGGCGAAGCAAAAGGCGACGACGCCGGGAAGCCGTATCCCGAGATCGCCGCGTACCTGCGCGAGCGGATGGGCCGGCCGGGCGGCTGAATGCAGCGCATCCCGCTGTGAAACAATGATTTGCGGTGGTTCATAGCGAGTGGTCGCGCGCGGGGTGTCTCGTAACGCCAAGCCCTGAAGAGAATGCCTCACGCAGAGTCAGCAGAGGAAGCAGAGTTGTCCCTTGCACACACCGGAACTCTGCTCACTCCGCTGACTCTGCGTGAGGCATTCATTCTTGCCGCGGCCGCTCAGCGCTCGTAGAACGGCGGCGGCTCGATGCCCAGGGCGCGCAGGTACACGTAGCCCTGCCCGCGGTGGTGGATCTCGTTGTCGATCACGTACAGCAGCAGGCTGTACACCGGCCCGGGATACTGGCCGAACGCCACGATGTTCTCCTGGAAGCGCTCCACCGGGACCTGCGCCCACAGGGTGTTGATCTCCTCCGTCGCCTCGTCCCACAGCCGCAGCACCTCGTCCTTCGCGCGCTCGTCGCGGTCCCACGACGTGTTCCACTCGCCGGTGACCACGCCCCGCACCATGGGCGCGGCCATGGTGATCATCTCCAGCGCCAGCGCGCCGAACGGCCGCATGCCGCCGATCGAGTAGGTGAAGAGCTGGTCCTCGGGAAACGCTTCGATCACACGCCGGGTCAGGCGGCGGTGCCCCTGCCAGTGCTCCAGCAGGGCTTCGGGGGTGATCACCACGGCGGACGCGGTGGATGCGGGAGATGCGGGAGATGCAGTGGACACGGGGCCCTCGCGTGGTTGGGGTTTACGCAACGGAATCCCCCGGTTCGGGATTCGTTCGGGATCGCGCCGAAGGTAGCATCCCGTGCGGCGGTCCGCAATGACTCTGTTCACGTTGGTACGGTTCCGGGACGTCGCCTCCGCCAGCCGCCGCGCGAGGCTTGTGCGGCGGCGGGTGCGCCGGCCATGTTCGGATGCGGTCCACGAAGGCGGACTCTGCGAATTTCCAGCATTCGCTCCTGGAGGGGCGGCGCGGGTGCCCTCCGCCTTGCGCAATCATCCCTTCTCATCGATCCATCGTTCCCCATCCCATGCCCAGCGACTTCAGCCTCAAGGGCCGGCTACTGCGCGCGTGGCTGGCGCGGCGCGGCGCCACCGTGGTGCAGGCGCTGGGGCCGCAGGCGCGCGCGGACCTGGCGCTCGTGCAGCAGACGCGGGCCATGGCGCCGCTGCTGGTGCAGGACGCGGCCGCGCTGCAGATCGTGGCGTGCGTGCGCGCCGTCCGCGCGCTGGGCGGCACCATGGCGGAGGCGGGGGTGTTCGCGGGCGGAACGGCGCGGCTGATCTGCGCGGAAAAGGGCGATGCGCCGCTGCGGCTGTTCGACGTCTTCGAGACGCTGCAGGCGCCGGAGCCGCCGGCGGGCTCGGGCCGCGCGGCGGAGCTGCGCGGGCACTTCGGCGCGGTGCACGCGCCGCGGGCGGGGGTGGAGCGGCTGCTGGCGCCGTACCCCGCGGTGCACCTGCACGCGGGGATCTTTCCGGACACCGCGCGCGGGCTGGAGGGCGAGCGGTTCTCGTTCGTGCACATCGACCTGGACCTGGAGCCCAGCACCCGCGACGCGCTGGAGTTCTTTCACCCGCGCCTGCTGCCCGGCGGCATCATCATCGGCGACGACTACCACGACCCGGGGGTGCGCCGCGCCTTCGAGGCGTACTTCCAGGGCCGCCCCGATCCGCTGATCGCGCTGCCTTGGGGGCAGGTGGTGGTCGTGAAGCCCGACGGCGCCTGAGGCCTCGCCGATCCCGTCCTGCCGGGAACCAGATTCCTCGCACCGGCGTTGAGGTGAGACTGGCCATCGCCCACACCACGAACGAAAGATCGGGATGGATGCCGTGACCCACACGCCGGCGCCGGACGAGCCCGGCGCCGGCGGGACGATGATGTACGGCGAGCTGGCGGCGTGGTGGCCGCTGCTCTCCGCGCCGGAAGACTACGCCGAGGAGGCCGCGTTCTACCAGAAGACGCTGCTGGAGGCGTCCGAAACGCCGCCGCGCACGCTGCTGGAGCTGGGGAGCGGCGGCGGCAACAACGCCTCTCACCTCAAGGCGCGGTTCCAGATGGTGCTGGTGGACCTTTCGCCGGAGATGCTGCGGGTGAGCCGCGCGCTGAACCCGGAGTGCGAGCACGTGCAGGGCGACATGCGCACCGTGCGGCTGGGGCGCGAGTTCGACGGCGTGTTCGTGCACGACGCCGTCTGCTACATGGACACCGAGGCGGACCTGCGGCGGGCGATGGAGACCGCGTTCGTGCACTGCCGCCCCGGCGGCGTGGCGCTCTTCTGCCCGGACTTCGTGCGCGAGAACTTTCGGCCCGGCACCGACCACGGCGGGCACGACGGCGCGGACGGCCGCGGCATGCGCTACCTGGAGTGGTGCTGGGATCCCGATCCCGCGGACACGTCGTACGTCACCGAGTACGTCTACGCGCTGCGCGAGGCCGACGGCAGCGTCCGTGTGGCGCACGACCGACACGTGGACGGCCTGTTCGCCCGCGCCGACTGGCTGCGCCTGCTCGCCGAGACCGGCTTCGAGCCGCGCGCGGTGCCCTTCCAGCACTCCGAGGTGGAGTACGAATGCGAGGTGTTCGTCGCCCGGAAGCCGGCTGCCTGACGACGTGGCCGGCGCGGCGGGTGGGGTGTATCATCCGTTCCGCTTGATCGGGATATGCATGGAGCGATGACGGGAGCTGCGGGATGAGTGCGAGGACGCCGCGCAGGCTTTCCGCCCGGAACGAGGGCGGCCAGCTGGACGTGCTGCAGTACGAGATTCTGCAGGAGAAGGCCGCCGTCCTGGCCCGGCTGGGCCGGCGGCTGCAGGCCGCGCTGGATGCGCTCGCCGCGTTCGACGCCTCCGGAGACGAGGGCGCCGCGGGCGAGCGCGACGCGCTGGTCGGCGCGGCGGGGGAGGCGCTGTGGTACTACGTGGTGCAGCGCGAGGTGCTGGGCCTGCGCGACGCCGAGGTGGTGATGCGTGAGCTGCGGGTTCCCCGCGAGGTCCGCCTGCGCATGGGCCTCAACCCTTGCCGGTGAGCGGCGGCCCCGCCGAGCCTTCCCCCGCCGCTGGGCCGGAGCTGGACGCGGGGGCGCCGGGCCCGCCGCGGCGGGTGGTGGTGATCGGCGCGGGGCTCGCGGGGCTGAGCGCCGCGTACGAGCTGCACCGGGCGGGGCACGACGTGACCGTGCTGGAGGCGGGCGGGCGCGTCGGGGGGCGCGTGCTCACGCTGCGCGAGCCGTTTTTGGACGGATTGTACGCCGAGGCGGGCGCGCAGCACGTGTACCAGGAGCACGCGGCGGTGCAGCGGTACGCCGCCCAGCTGGGGCTGGAGCTGGTGCACCCGGAGATCGCCGGCACGGGGATGATGGTGCTGCGCGGCCGGCGCATCCCTCATCGCGCGAACGAGCTGCAGCTGCAGACGCCGCTCGCGCTCTCGGACGAGGAGATGCGCCTGGGGATCTTTCCCGTGTGGTTCCGCCGCATGGTCCCGCTGGTGGAGGAGGTGCGCGCCGCAGGAGACCCCGACGCACCCGGCTGGCCGCCGCCGTCGCTCGCCCGCTACGACGGGATGAGCTTCGCGGAGCTGATGCGGGAGCGCGGCTTTTCCCCCGGCGCGGCGGAGATGCTGTGCCTGGGCGACCTGGGGGTGATGGGGGAGGGGGTGGATTCCGTCTCCGCCCTGGCGCACCTGCGCGGGATGGCGCTCGTGCGCCCGGGGCGGTCATGGGTGGTGCGGGGCGGAACGGAGATCCTGCCGCGCGCCCTGGCGGCGCGGCTGGGGGAGCGCGTCCGGCTGCGGTCGCCCGTGGTCCAGGTGCGGCACGACGGCGCGGGCGTCCGCGTGGTCTTCCGGGACGGCGACGCACACGCGGCGCTGGACGCCGACTTCGCCGTCTGCGCCGTGCCGCAGCCGCTGCTGGCGGAGCTGGACCTCCAGCCGCAGCCGGACCCCGGGTTCATGCGGGCGGTGCGCGAGACGCCGCAGACCTCGGTGACGCGCATCCTCCTCCAGTTCCGGCGCCGCTACTGGCGGGACGACGGGTGGAGCGGCTACGCGTCGACCGATACGCCCCTCCAGCTGGTGAGCCTCGCCACCCTGTCGCAGCCCGGCGAGCGCGGCATCCTGGAGGCGTACCTGGCCGGGGCCCGCGCCCGCGCCGCCGCCCGCATGGACGCAGAGGAGCGCATCCGCTTCGCGCTGGAGCAGGTGGAGCGCATCTTTCCCGGCGCGGCCGACCACTTCGAGGTGGGCGCCTCGCAGGTGTGGGACGACGAGCCGTGGGAGCGCGGCGCATACCCCTGGCTG
>DASTNU010000651.1:0-2606 GCA_035720605.1 Longimicrobium sp.
CGCGTCTCGAAGTCGCCGTCCATGAAGGCGATCTCGTACGGCGTCAGCCGCGCCGACCCGGGCCCGTCCGCGGCTGCCTGCGCGTCGGCCGCGTCTTCGGCCCCCGCGCCGTCCCGGGCTGCCGCGTCTTCCGATGCCGGACCCCCGGCCGCATCCCCGCCCTGCACCTCGTCGTCTCGCTCCTCCACCACCGCTTCCCCCTCCTGCTGCCGTGGACCCCTCCCCCCGGCCCCCTCCCCGCACGAACGGCGTGCGGAGAGGGGGAGAACTTCACCTGCACATCAGCAAGCATCCGCGCGAGGGGAACGCCCCCTCCCCCGTTGCGCGGGAGAAGGGAGAATTCGATCGCGCTACGGACAGATCCTGCCGTTGCTCCCTTCCCCCACGCAGTTTGTGGGGGAAGAGCCGGGGATGGGGGGCGCCATCCCCTCGCGCCGGACCATCCGAAGCGCACCAAACTCTCCCCACCTACCCCTCCCCCGAAGTTGGGGGAGGGGTCGCCGCCGAGCCGCGAGGAACGAGCGGCGCAGGCGGCGGGGGAGAGGGCCCCCGCGGACGCAGTGCGAACCCCCGCCGTCTCCTTGCTCTTTCCCCAAGGCTCGCCGAAGCTCCCCGCTCCCGCCAGGCTCCCCCGGCAAATTGTTCGCCGCCCCGAGCATCGCCCGCGCATCGCCTGCGCATCCCCTCCCCGCCCTCACTCCTCCGCGATCCACCAGTCCCCGGGCTCCACCGTCCACTCGCCCACGTCGGGCGCTTCGCGGTTGAACAGGTCGCGGATCCCCTCGAACACGCCGCGGCGGCGCACCAGCACCACCGCGGTGTCGCCGGGAGCGTCGCGAAAGCCCTCCAGGTACATGAAGGAAACGTCCCCCAGCCGCTCCGGCCGCGGCAGCGACACCCGCCGCCCGCCCACCTCGGCCTCCACATCCTCCATCCGCATGAACTCCGAATCGGTGACGATCCGCTCCACGAACAGGTCGCCGTCGATCTCCCAGCCCCCCTCGTCCAGCGGCTCGCCGGCGCGGTAGAAGAGCGGGTCGAACGGCTGCCCCTCGCGCCGCTTGAAGTTCTCGTCCGCCGCGTAGTCGAAGTCCTCCAGCGCGTCCTCGCCCGCCGTGGACTCGCGGTGGTGGCGGATCTCGTGGACCATGGTCTCGTACAGCTCGGCCTCCCAGTCGAACTCCGGGTCCAGCTCCGCCAGCGCCTGGAAGGACCCGTAGTAGAGGTGCACGCCGCTGCGCACCTCGTCCGGCGACTCGTGCCCCATGTCCAGCTCGCCGGTGGCGCACTCGCCCAGGGTGTAGACCTCGGGGAGCTCCGGGTGCGGGACGGCCTCTTCGGAGACGACGACGTAGTCCACGCCCCAGCGCAGCTCGGGCGGAATCTGGTCGAAGATCTCGTGCGCGCGCTGCTCGAACTCGGCGTAGGTCATGGCGTGGTCGTCGTCGGGACGGGGGAATGGCGCTGGAGAAAGATGCGTACCGCGGCGAGCGCCGTCCCCAGGCCCATCCCCAGCGCCCACGAGGCGGGATCGCGCCAGAGGACCAGCTTGAACCAGGTGGCTCCCGCCGCCAGCGCCAGCACCAGCAGCAGGTAGCGGGCGGAGCGCGTGGTGAGCGCGGAGTAGGCGAAGAAGACCATGTGCCCGCTGAACGGCACCAGCGGCACCGCCGCCATCCGCACCGCCCCCAGCACCGCCGCGGCCGCGTCCACAGCCAGCGCGCGCGGCGGGTCGCGGTCCACGCGGTCCAGCCACAGGCGCGCCCAGACGAAGAAGGCGACGAAGAAGGGGGCGATGTACAGCAGCGCGAAGCGCCGCGCCGGCCAATCCTCCACCACCACCGCCGCCCTCGCCACGAACAGCAGCGGGACGGCGACCGCGAACAGGACCATCAGGCGCCGGAGCGCGGCGCGGTGGTGCAGCAGGAGCGTGACGGAGGCGTGCACGTCGATCGACCTCGTTCGGGGGCGCGGCAAGGGCGCGGAACCGAACGTCCGGGTCCGCGCCCTTCGAGATGCCGGCGGACGCCTCAGTCCAGCTCGTCGATGCTGTTGATGACCTTGCCCACCAGGCCGTAGCCCTTCGCCGCCTCCACGTCCAGCCAGAAGTTGCGGTGGGTGTCGGACTCGATGCGCTCCAGCGGCTGCCCCGTCTCACGCGCGAAGATGCGGTTGATGCGCTCGCGCATGCGGATGATCTCGTGCGCCTCGATGGCGATGTCGGCCGCGGTGCCGCCGGCGCCGCCCGCCGGCTGGTGCAGCAGGAAGCGCGTGTTGGGGAGCGCGTAGCGGTCCTCCCTGGGCGCGGCGACGTAGATCAGCGCGCCGGCGCTGGCCACCCACCCCGTGCCGATCATCCGCACCCGCGGCTTGATGAAGCGGATGACGTCGTGGATGGTGTCGCCCGACTCCACGTGCCCGCCCTGCGAGTTCACGAAGACGTTTATGGGCTCGTCGCTGGCCGACGACATCGCCAGCAGCTGGCCGATGACGTTGCTCACCAGCTGCTGGTCGATCCCGCCGCTGATGATGAGCGTGCGCGACCTGAACAGCCGCTCGCGGATGGTGTCCGTCAGTGCGTTGGGCGGGCTCTCGACGGGCTTGGG
>DASTNU010000652.1:0-4551 GCA_035720605.1 Longimicrobium sp.
CGATCGCCGTCGTGGCCGCGATCGGCCAACCCATCGGATTGGGCGGCCGTTGCCTGCGGCCCGCCGGGGGAGGAGGGGAAAGGGGAAGACGGGACGGTCCGCGGGGCCGCGGGGACGACTTTGGCGGGGGCGGCCCCGGACAGTTGAATCATGGGGCAATCTGCGGTAACTTTTCGGGATGGCCGAAGAAAACCTGATCGTCCGTGGTGCCCGCGAGCACAACCTGCAGAACGTCGACGTCGAGATCCCCCGCGACCGGCTGACCGTCATCACCGGGCTCAGCGGGAGCGGCAAGTCGTCGCTCGCCTTCGACACCATCTACGCCGAGGGGCAGCGGCGCTACGTGGAGTCGCTCTCCGCGTACGCGCGGCAGTTCCTGGGGATGATGGAGAAGCCCGACGTAGACTCCATCGAAGGGCTCTCCCCCGCCATCTCCATCGAGCAGAAGACCGCCGGCCGCAACCCGCGCTCGACGGTCGGCACCGTCACCGAAGTCTACGACTACCTGCGCCTGTTGTGGGCGCGCGCCGGCACCCCGCACTGCCCCAGCTGCGGCCGCCCGGTGGAGCGCCAGAGCGCCACGCAGATCGTGGAGCGGCTGATGGAGCTCCCCGCCGGCACCTGGCTGGAGGTCCTCGCTCCCGTCGTCCGCGGCCGCAAGGGCGAGTTCCGCGACCTGTTCGAGGACATGCGGCGCAAGGGGTTCACCCACTCCCGCACCGACGGCGCCACGCACCGGCTGGAGGAGCCGCCCGCGCTGGCCCGCCGCGCCAACCACGACATCAGCATCTTCGTGGAGCGCAAGGTGGCGGTGGACGGCGAGAACCGCTCGCGCATCGCCGACGCGGTGGAGACGGCGCTGCGCAACGCCGACGGCGTGGTGCAGGTCGTGGCCCACACGCCGGACGCGCACGATCCGCAGCCCGAGCTTTTCAGCGAGCACTACGCCTGCGCGGAGTGCGGCATCAACATCCCCGAGCTGGAGCCGCGGCAGTTCTCCTTCAACTCGCCGTACGGCGCCTGCACCGCCTGCGGGGGCCTGGGGACGCGCAAGGAGCCGAACCCGGAGCTGGTGCTGGCGGATCCGTCGCTCTCCATCCTGGAAGGCGTCGTCCTTCCCTGGGGCGTGCCCCGCGGCCACCTGCGCGGCACCATCCTGCAGGGGCTTGCGGATGCGCTCGGCTTCGACCTGAACACCCCCTGGCAGGAGCTGCCGGAGGACATCCGCACCGTGCTGATGTACGGCGTGGACGCGCGGCCGGGGAACGGGGCGGCGAAGGGGCCCCGCAAGCTCAAGTGGGCCGGCATCATCCGCGACGTGGAGCTGCGGTACCGCGACAGCGGCAGCGACTCCGTGCGCGAGACGCTGGAGGAGTACATGAGCACGCTCCCCTGCGGCGTGTGCGGGGGCGCGCGGCTGCGGCCGGAGAGCCTGGCCGTCACCGTGGGCGGGCGGTCGATCGGCGACGTGGTGGCGATGCCGGTCTCGGACGCGCTGGAGTTCTTCGGGATCGTCGACACGCTGCCGCACATCTCGCGCGACATCGCGGGGCCCATCCTGAAGGAGGTGCGCGAGCGGCTCTCCTTCCTGGTGAACGTCGGACTGGAGTACCTGACTCTCGGCCGCAGCGCGGAGACGCTCAGCGGCGGCGAGGCGCAGCGCATCCGCCTGGCCACGCAGATCGGCTCGCGGCTGGTCGGCGTGCTCTACATCCTGGACGAGCCCTCCATCGGCCTGCACCAGCGCGACAACCAGCGGCTGCTGGCGACGCTCAAGGCGCTGCGCGACCTGGGGAACACCGTCCTCGTCGTGGAGCACGACGAGGACACCATCCGCGCCGCGGACCACGTGCTGGACCTGGGCCCCCGCGCGGGGCGCCACGGCGGCCGCGTGATCGCCGAGGGGACGGTGGAGGACCTGATCGCCGCACCGGAGTCGCTCACGGGCGCCTACCTGCGCGGCGAGCGGCGGATCGAGATCCCCGCAAAGCGCCGCGTGCCGGTGGAGGGTCGCGAGCTGGTGATCCAGGGCGCCCGCGAGCACAACCTGCGCAACCTGGACGTCCGCATCCCCCTCGGCTGCTTCGTGGCGGTGACGGGGGTGTCGGGGTCCGGCAAGTCGACGCTGATCAACGACATCCTGTGGAGCGCGCTGGGGCGCAGGTTCTACCGCGCCAAGACCGTCCCCGGCCAGCACGAGCGCATCACCGGGATGGAGCTGCTGGACAAGGTGGTGGACATCGACCAGTCGCCGATCGGCCGGACGCCGCGGTCGAACCCGGCGACGTACACGGGGCTGTTCACCATCATCCGCGAGCTGTTCGCGGAGTTGCCGGAGAGCAAGATGCGCGGCTACACGCCCGGGCGCTTCTCGTTCAACGTCAAGGGCGGGCGGTGCGAGGCGTGCCAGGGCGACGGCCTGGTGAAGATCGAGATGCACTTCCTGCCGGACGTCTACGTTCCGTGCGAGGTGTGCCGCGGCCGGCGCTACAACCGCGAGACGCTGGAGGTGTTCTTCAAGGGCCATTCCATCGCCGACGTGCTGGACCTGACGGTGGACGAGGCGTGCGAGGTCTTCGACGCGGTGCCGCGCCTGAAGCGCCAGCTGCAGACGCTGTCGGACGTGGGGCTGGGCTACATCCACCTGGGGCAGAGCGCGACGACCCTTTCCGGCGGCGAGGCGCAGCGGGTGAAGCTGGCGTCGGAGCTGTCGAAGGTCGCCACCGGGCAGACCTTCTACATCCTGGACGAGCCGACCACGGGGCTGCACTTCGAGGACGTGCGGATGCTGCTGGAGGTGCTGCACCGGCTGGTGGAGCGCGGCAACACGGTGCTGGTGATCGAGCACAACGTCGACGTGATCAAGACGGCGGACTGGATCGTGGACCTGGGGCCGGAGGGCGGCCCCAAGGGGGGCGAGATCGTGGCGGAGGGGCCGCCGGAGGTGGTGGCGCGCAGCCCGCGCTCGTACACCGGCCACTTCCTGGCGCCGCTGCTGCACGTCACCCCCGAGCAGGTCCCCGCGCCGCTTCCCACGTCGAAGGCGCGGGGCCGCAGGGCGCGGACGGCGTAGCGTTCGACGGAGACGGACGCGAGCCGCCCGCCGGTGTGACCTCCACCCCGCTCCATCGCCGCGTGCTGCGTCCGCTGCTGCTGGTGCTGATCGCCTACACGGCGTTCGCGGGGCTGGTGTGGCTGTTCGCGGAACGGCTCATCTTCCTGCCTCCGCGCCAGCGCTACGCACAGACGCCGGAGATCCTGCTGGTCCCGCGCCCGGGCGGCGGCGCGGTGGCGGCGGTGCACCTGCCCAATCCCGCGGCGCGGTACACCATCCTGTTCAGCCACGGCAACGGCGAGGACATCGGCGGCGACCTGCCCTTCCTGCGGGAGATGCGCGACGCCGGCTTTGCCGTGTTCGCGTACGACTACAGCGGGTACGGGCTGAGCACCGGCCGCCCTACCGAGCGTGCCGCGTACGCGGACGCCGATGCGGCGTACGACTACCTGACGGATGTCCTGGGCATCCCGCCGGGGCGGATCATCGCCCACGGGCGGTCGCTGGGCGGCGGGGTGGCCGCGGACCTGGCCAGCCGCCGCCCGGTGGCCGGACTGGTGCTGGAGAGCACCTTCACCACCATCTTCCGCGTCGCCCACAGCGTCCCCGTGGTCCCGTTCGACCGCTTTCGCACCATCGACAAGCTGCCGCGCGTCACCGCGCCGGTGCTGGTGATCCACGGCACGCGGGACGGCGTGGTCGGCTTCCGGCACGGGGTGCGGCTGTACCAGGCCGTGCGCGGGCCCAGGCGGCGGCTGTGGGTGGAGGGTGCCGGGCACAACGACGTGGCGTGGATGGCGGGCGAGCGGTACTGGAAAGAGCTGCGCGAATTCGCGGACGAGGTGACCGCGGCGGAAACGGGAGATCCGGGACGATGATGCGACGAGTGTGGAGGATGGCCGCCGCGGTGGCGCTGGCGGCGTGCGGTACGGCAGGTGGGGATGATGCGCGTCCCGCGGAGCCGGCTGCCCGGACCGCGGCCGGGGCGCGCGTGGATTCGGCGGCGGCGGAAGGCGAGGCGCGGGTGGACCTGGTGGCGGTGGGCAGATTTCAGCTCGTGCTGCACAGGCGCGAATCGGGGGTGGTGGACAGCGTGTTCGTCATCCGGGCGGGGCGGCGCGTGCAGACGCTGGTTCCCTCCGAGCTCGAGGAGCACATCCTCCTGGACGATCCCACCTACCGCATCGACCTGGACTTCGACGGGCACACCGACTTCGGGCTGGTGACGCTGGTGCCGGCGTCGCCCAACCCGGCCTACGACTACTGGCGCTTCGACCCGGCGGCGGATCGGTTCCGGTACGTGGGCAACTACCCCATGTTCGATCCCGATTCCACCACGCGCACGCTGTACAGCCACAGCCGCGACGGCCACGCCGGCCGCCTGCGGACCAACGTGCGGTGGGGGTGGATCGGCGGAACGCTGGTGGAGGTCGGTGCCTTTCAGACGACGTACCTGGACGACGTGCAGCGCTACGCCGACGTCGTCTACGAGCGCC
>DASTNU010000653.1:0-4280 GCA_035720605.1 Longimicrobium sp.
CCGTGCCCCCGGCGCCGCGCGGCGTGGAGGGAATCGAGGGACGGTTCCGATCCGCGCCGTGAGAGCATGCGAGCCGCGGCCCCCGCCACGGCTCGCATCGCTTGCGCCCGGCCGCGGCGCCGCGTCAACTTGCCGGGAGTGATCCTTCCCCGCTGGACGATGGGCTTCACCCGAATCCCGGTGGCAACGTGACGAGACGATTGCTGGCGTGCGGTGCCGCGGGGGCGCTGCTGCTGGGCACCGCGGAGAGCGCGCGGGCGCAGTACTCCTACTGGCCGCTGGCCAGCCAGCTGGACGTAGGGGTCTACGCGGGCGGATCAGTCACCACCAACTGGTTCCGCAGCCGCCCGGTGGCCAGTCCCGCGGAGAACGGCGGCGGGGAAGGCCTCGCGCCGGGATACGGCCCCGTGTTCGGCGCGATGGCGAGCCTGTGGATTACCCCCACGCTCGGCGTGCGGCTGCACGGCGCGTACGTGCCGATGCAGCTTCCCGCGCCCGGCGGCGTCTTCGACTTTCCCGAGGGCCGCGCCGCGTACGAGGTGAACGCGTGGCTCTACGACGTGGGCCTGACGCTGCGGCCGTTCATGATGGATGCTGGCGTGGGTGCGACGCTGATGTCCGCGTACCTGTTCGCCGGGGGCGGGGGGATGAGGGTGGACCTGGCGGGGGAGGACCGCGATCGGTGCCAGCGGCCATACCTGCTGTCGCTGGGCGCCTGCCTTTCGCACCGGCCGTCGCAGGCCACGGTGGGGCAGGTCGTGGTGGGCGCAGGGATCGAACTGCTCCCCGTTGTCGAGAACTACACGCTCTTCGGGGAGTTGGCGCTGCACGTCTACGACTCGCCCGTGCACGTGGACGACGAGTGGGTGGGTCCCATCACCGCGCCTGCCGGATCGACGGTGCGCGTGGCGGACGACGCCGTGGCCTTCACCCCCCGGCTGGTGATCGGGGTGAAGTCCAGGAATGGCGACCTGGTCCCGATGGGGAGCCCGATGCCGCCGCCGCTGCCCCTTCCGCCGGCGGCACCGCCCCCGCCTCCTCCGCCACCTTCACCCCGGCCGCCGATCACGGCGCGGGACATCCGGGTGTGCGTGGTGCAGAACGGCATGGCGGTGGAGGTGACGGCGCAATTCGACACCGCCACCGGCGACACCAGCTTCGGCACACCGGGCTGGCCCGTTCCCCCGGGTGACCCCTATGCGGTGAACGCGCAGTGGTTCGTCGACAACGAGCCGGTCACCATCGGTGGGCGGCAGTACGTGAAGTACGGCTACCCACGCGTGCTGGGCGTGGATGACGTGACGCGCGTGGCGGAGTACCGCGGCATCACCGTGTTCGCCGAGGCGGGCGGAGTGCGGCCGCCGGAGGTGGTGTACGTGCCGGTGCGGATGGGGTGCGAGTTCCAGCCGTACCAGATCAGCACCAAGGCGGGCGCCGTACGTGGCGAGTAGCCTGGCCGCGCCATACCGCTCGCGAGCCGCGGCCCGCGCGTCTGCTTGCGCCGCCCACGGCCCCGCGTCAACTTGGCGGCGATGAATCCTTCTCCTTCCGCAGGACCGTATCCCTTGCAGGACGCCGTGCCGTCCGCCGCGAACGCGGACGCCGCGTTGCTGCGCCGCATGGCCGCGGGCGACGAGTCCGCGCTGGGCGCGCTGTACGACCGCTGGTCGCCGCTGGTGCACTCGGTGGTGATGCGCATCGCGGGCGACCCGGGCGACGCGGAGGAGCTGGTGGAAGAGACCTTTCTGCAGGCGTGGCGGCAGGCGGGGAGCTACCAGGACGCGCGCGGAGGCGTGGCCACCTGGCTGGCGGTGATGGCGCGCAGCCGGGCGCTGGACCGGGTGCGCCTGGCCGGCCACCGCCGCGCCGCGGCGGCGGAGCCGCTGGAGGCCGCGGAGGGGGCGGACCGGTTCGATCCCACGCCGCTGGACGCGGCGGAGGTGGCGGAGACGCGGCAGATCGTTCACGCGGCGCTGGAGCGGCTGCCGGCGGACCAGCGCGAGACGCTGGAGATGGCCTACTTTCGCGGCATGAGCCAGTCGGAGATCGCCGCGGCCACGGGGCAGCCGCTGGGCACCGTAAAGACACGGTGCCGCCTGGGGCTGCAGAAACTACGGGAGGCACTGGCGGTGCTGGGAGACGCGCGGTGACGGACGGGCCGATTCACCCGGAGCTCCAGGACGCGCTCGCCGCCGAGGCGGTGGATGCCCTGGACGGCGAGGAGCGCGAGCAGCTGCTCGCGCACCTGGCCGGCTGCGACGCGTGCCGGGCGGAGCTGGCGGCGCTGCGCGAGTCCGCGGCGGCGCTGGCCCTCGCCGTCCCGGCGCGGCCCATGGAGCCCGCCCGCTCCGGCCGCCTCCGCGCCCGCCTCCTCGCCCGCGCCGCCGCCGAGCGCCCTGTGGCTCCGGCCGATGGCGACGACGCCACCCTCATCGCCCCGCCGCCCGCCGAACCTCCCGCCAGGCCGGCAGATGACGTGACGGCCATCACCGCGCCGTCCGGGCCTCCCGCCGGAACCGCGGACGACGCGACGGTGATCACCCCGCCGCCAGCGATCGCGGATGCGCGGGTGATCCCCATCGACGCGGCGCGCCGCCGCCGGAGCGTGGCGCCGTGGCTGGCGATGGCGGCGTCGCTGGCGTTGCTGCTGGGGACGGCGGCGTACGCGCTCTCGCTGCGCGGCCGGCTGCAGTCGCTGGAGGAGCGGGTCGCCGCGGCGGAGCGGGAGCGCGGCGACCTGGCGCGGCGGGTGCAGGAGCGCGAGGCCACGCTGGCGGCGGTCTCCGGCCCCAGCGCGCGGGTGATCGAGATGGCGGCGGCGCGGCCGGCGGCGCCCAGCGGGCGGATGTTCTGGGACCAGGCGACCGACCGCTGGACCTTCTTCGCGCACAACCTTCCCGCCGTGCGCGAGGGGCGCGAGTACCAGCTGTGGCTGGTGACTGCGGACCACCGCAAGATCAGCGCGGGTACCTTCCGCCCGGACCCGCGCGGCGGTGCCGTGGTGCAGGCCACCTACGCCCTCCCCGCCGACGCCCTGGCCGCCGTCGCCGTGACGGAGGAGCCCGCGGGCGGCGTCCCCCAGCCCACCGGCGCCATCGTCATCGCCGGCGCCGCGTCCGCGGAGTAGGAGCAGGCTCGCGATATCGAAGGCTGGCAGGACCCGGGGCGTGTCTGCGGCCCTCCCATGGGAGGGAAATGGCCCACGTTCCGCCGGGGCCGCGTCGCATCCCTGTGGCGCGGCCCCGTGACGTCTGGTTCGCTCCCCAAAGGCGTTGTTTTCCTGAGGGAGGCGCCGCGCCTATCTTGCGTTCACGACGCATTTTGGCGCCGACCGAAGGATCTGGTCGGCTGAACGAATGGGCTGGATCACGGCTGGGGATCTGGCCTCGTCGTGGTCCGAAAGCAGATCCTTCGGTCGCGCGCAACCGGTTGTGCATCTTCGACTTCGCCCTGTGCGTTCCCTCAGGAAAACAGGCTTGTGTCAAGAACAACACCCTCTCCCCTCCCGAATGACGGATGAGGATCACCCGAGGCGCTCGAGGAGGGCGACGGGGAAGTCGGCGAAGAGCTCGCTGGCGTCCAGGCCGTGCTCGCCGGCGCGCAGCTCCTCGCCGGTGAAGGCGTTGCGGTAGCGGCCGGCCAGGTCGTCCGGCAGCGGGATGCGGGTGCCCCGCCGGTCCGCCGCCTCCGGGATGGCGAAGCCGCGGCCGCGGGTGAGCGTGGCCACCAGCCTTGGCACCGCGGCGATCGCCGCCGCACCCTCCGCGGTCCGCGCGAAGGCGACCACGTGCTCCCCGCGCTCGCCCGCCGCCGGCAGCGGGACGTAGGCGCCGCCGGTGAACGCGCCGGGGAGCGCCAGCCGCAGCCGCAGCGCCGACTGCACCACGTGCAGCTTGATGCGCCCGTCCTCCCACCCCTCCACCATCTCCCGCGCCGCCTCGCGCAGCCCCGCCTCGCCGCGGCGGGCCTCGATGGACTCCATCATCCCCCGGCGCAGCTCGTAATCCACAGGGCGGCGGTTGTCCGGATCGACCAGGGAGAAGTCCCACGCTTCCTGTCCCTGGTAGATGTCCGGCACCCCCGGCGAGGCGATCTTCACCAGCGTCTGCGCCAGCGAGCTCACCATCCCCAGCCGGGCCACCATCCGCTGGAAGGGGAGGAAGTCGTCCAGGAAGGCGCCGTTCTCCCCGGAAAGCACGTCGGCCACGAACTCGCGCAGGCCGTCGTCGTACGCGGGATTGTTGTTCAGCCAGCTGGTGTGGCGCTTGGCCTCGCGCGTG
>DASTNU010000654.1:0-4688 GCA_035720605.1 Longimicrobium sp.
CAGCCCCTCCATCTCCGGCCGCGTGCGCCCCGCGATCGGCGAGCCGACGACCACGTCCTCCTGCCCCGAGCCGCGCGACAGCAGCACCTGGTACGCCGCCAGCAGCGTCATGAAGAGCGTGGCGCCCTCGCGCCGCGCCAGCGCGCTCACCGCGTCCGCCAGTGGGCGCGGCAGCGCCAGCTCCTCGCTCGCGCCGGCGTCGTCCTGGCCGATGGCGCGCGGGCGGTCCGTCGGCAGCTCCAGCACGGCGGGCGCGCCGGCGAGGCGCTCCTTCCACCACGCCAGCTGCCGATCCATCTCGCCGCTGGCCAGGTGCGCGCGCTGCCATGCCGCCACGTCCGCGTACTGCACCGCCAGCTCCGGCAGCGGCGACGGACGCCCTTCCGCGAACGCCGCGTAGATCGCCTCCACCTCGCGCAGCAGCACGCCGATGCTCCACCCGTCCGTCGCCGCGTGGTGCATGGCGATCAGCAGCACCTGCTCGTCCGCAGCGATCCGGAAGAGCCGCGCGCGGAACAGCGGCCCGCGCGCCAGGTCGAACGGCCGGCCGGCCTCCTCGCGCAGCGCATCGCGCAGCTCCGCTTCCGCCACCCCGGACACGGCGACCGCGACCGGCGCGGGCGCGCCGATCACCTGCACCGGCTCGCCGTCCACCTCGGCGAAGGTGGTGCGCAGCGGCTCGTGCCGGCGGACGATCTCCGCCAGGGCGCGCTCCAGGACCGGGACGTCCAGCGCCCCGCGCAGCCGCAGCGCGACGGGGACGTGGTACGCGGAGCCGCCCGGCTCCAGCTGCTCCAGGAACCAGAGCCGCTGCTGCGCGAAGCTCAGTGGCAGCGGGCCGGCCCGATCCACCACCGGGATCGGCGACGCCTCGGCGCGGGCGCTGCCCTCGATCCGCGCGGCGAGCGCCGCGATCGTCGCATGCTCGAAGAGCGCCCGCAGCGGCAGCTCCACGCCGAGCGCCTGCCGCACGCGGGAGACGACGCGCGTGGCCAGCAGCGAGTGCCCGCCCAGCGCGAAGAAGTCGTCGCGCGCGCCCACGCGGTCGATCCCCAGCACGTCCGCCCAGATCGCCGCCAGCACCTCCTCCACCGGCGTGCGCGGCGCCACGTACGCCTCCGCCGCCTCCGTCCAGTCCGGCTCCGGCAGCGCCAGGCGGTCGATCTTCCCCGACGTGGTGAGCGGGAACGCGTCCAGGACGGCGAACGCGCCCGGCACCATGTACTCCGGCAGCCGTTCGCGCAGGAACGCCGCGAGCTCGGCGGACGCCGGAGAGGCGCCCTCCGCCGGGACGATCCACGCCACCAGCCGCCGCGCGGCCCCATCGCCGCGCACCCCGACCGCCGCGTTCAGCACGGAGGGATGGGCGCGCAGCACGCCCTCCACCTCGCCCGGCTCGATGCGGAAGCCGCGCACCTTCACCTGGTGGTCGGCGCGGCCCAGGTACTCGATCTCGCCCCCGGCCAGCCAGCGGGCGCGGTCGCCGGTGGCGTACATCCGCTCCCCCGGCGCTCCGAAGGGGTCGGGGAGGTAGCGCTCGGCCGTCATCTCCGGCCGCGCCAGGTACCCGCGCGACACCCCGCATCCCGCCACGTACACCTCGCCCACGACGCCCGCGGGCACCGGCCGCAGCGCGCCGTCCAGCACGTACGTGCGGCGCCCGCCCAGCGGCCGGCCCACCGTCACGCGGCGGTCCGCGGCCAGGTCCGCGAAGGTGGAGTAGGTGGTGTCCTCGGTCGGCCCGTAGCCGTTCCCCACCTCGGCCACGCCGGCCGCGTACAGCCCGCGCACCAGGTCGCCCGGCACCGCCTCGCCCGCGAGGTTCATCCGCCGCAGCGAGGGCGGGATGGCGCCCAGCGCCAGCAGCTCCTGCGCGGCGGTGGGGACCATCCCGGCGTGCACGATCCAGGCGTCCGCCGGCAGCTCCGCCAGCGCCAGCGCGTCGCGCACCAGCACCAGAGTGCCGCCGCTGGCCAGCGCGAAGTGCACCTCCGCCACGTGCACGTCGAAGCAGACCGACGTCGAGCCCAGCACCTTCTCCCCCGGCGCCAGCGGGAAGCGCTGGCGCATCCACGCCACGTACGCGCCCACCCCGCCGTGGCGGATCATCACGCCCTTGGGCCTGCCGGTCGATCCCGAGGTGTAGATGACGTGCGCCAGCGTGTCGGGATCGATGCCGATCGACGGCGCCGAATCGGCCTCTCCCGCGATGGTCTCGCGCACCTCCGGATGGTCCAGCAGCAGCGCCGGGCAGGGGAGGTCGATGGATGCGGCCGAGCCGTGCGCGACCAGCAGCGACGCCTCCGCATCCCCCAGCACGGAGGCGATGCGCTCCGCCGGGAAGTGCGGCTCCAGCGGCACGTACGCCGCGCCGCTCTTCAGCACGCCGAGGAGGGTGACGACGAGCTCCGGCGTGCGCTCCAGGCAGACGCCCACGCGCGCCTCCGGGCCCATCCCCAGGCGCCGCAGGTGGTGCGCGAGGCGGTTCGACCGCGCATCCAGCTCCGCGTAGGTGACCCGCTCGCCGGCGTGCTCGATCGCCACCGCATCCGGCAGCGCGGCCGCCGTCGCGGCGAACTGCGCGGGGAAGCTGTCGACGACGGCGGGGAGCGCGGGTCCCTGCTGCCAGGTGGCGATCGGGGCGCGCTCCTCGTCCGCCAGCAGCGGCAGGGCGCTCACGCGCAGCTCCGCGTCCGCCGAAGCGGCCTCCAGCAGCAGGCCCAGCTGGTCCAGCAGGCGCCGCGCGGTGGCCGCGTCGAAGAGGTCCGCGTTGTACGTCAGCGTGCAGCGCAGCCCATCCGCCGTCGCCATGGCGGAAAGGGACAGGTCGAACTTGCTGGTCCCCTCCCCTTCCGGGAGCAGCTCCGTGCGCAGCCCAGGGAGGTCGGCCAGCCCCGCGGCCGGCTCGTCCACCGTGAACAGCACCTGGAAGACCGGGGTGTAGCCCAGGCTGCGCTCCGGCTGCAGCGCCTCCACCAGCCGCTCGAAGGGCAGGTCCTGGTTGGCGTACGCGCCCAGCGTGGTCTCGCGCACCTGCGCCAGCAGCGCGCGGAAGGTGGGGTCGGCCGACAGGTCCGCCCGCAGCGCCAGCGTGTTGACGAACAGGCCGATCAGCCCCTCCGTCTCCGCCCGCGTGCGCCCCGCGATCGGCGTCCCCACCACGACGTCCGCCTGGCCCGCCTGGCGGGAAAGGAGCGCCTGGAAGGCCGCCAGCAGCGTCATGAAGAGGGTGGCGCCCTCGCGCCGCCCCAGCGCCTGCAGCCGCTCCGCCAGCGCCACCGGCAGCACGACGCGCTCGCGGCCGCCGCGGAAGGTCTGCACCGCGGGGCGCGGCCGGTCCGCCGGCAGCTCCAGCACCGCGGGCGCACCGGCGAGGCGCTCCTTCCACCACGCCAGCTGCGCCTGCATCACCCCGTCCAGGTGCTCGCGCTGCCAGGCGGCGAAGTCCGCGTACTGCACCGGCGGCGGCGCCAGCGGCGACGCCTCGCCGCGGGCGAAGGCGCCGTACAGCGCCGACAGCTCGCGCAGCAGCACGCCCAGGCTCCACCCGTCGCTCACCGCGTGGTGCAGGGTGAGCAGCAGGACGTGCTCGCCCGCCGACAGGCGCAGCAGCCGGGCGCGGCAGAGCGGCCCCCGCGCCAGGTCGAAGGGCGCCGCGGCCTCCTCGCGGACGAGGCGCTCCGCCTCCGCCTCGCGCGCGCCGGCGGGGAGGGCGGTGAGGTCGCCGAACGACAGCGGCAGCGCGCCGTCCGCATCCACCACCTGCACCACCGCGCCGTCGATCTCGCGGAAGGTGGTGCGCAGCGGCTCGTGGCGTCGGGCGATCTCGTCCAGCGCGCGCGCCAGCGCGTCCACGTCCGGCTCGCCCGAGATGCGCAGCGCCAGCGGCACGTTGTACAGCGGGCTGCCGGGCTCCAGCCGGTCCAGGAACCAGAGCCGCTGCTGCGCGAAGCTCGGCGCCAGCGGCAGGGTCCGGTCCACCGGGACGATCGGCGGGAGCGCGGCGGAGCCGGCGCCGCGGGCGCGGTCCACCTCGCGCGCCAGCTCGGCCAGCGAGGCGTGCTCGAAGACGGCGCGCAGCGGCAGCTCGACGCCGAACACCGCGCGGACGCGCGACACCAGGCGCGTGGCCAGCAGCGAGTGCCCGCCCAGCGCGAAGAAGCCGTCGGCCGACCCGACGGGGCCGGCGCCCAGCAGCTCCGCCCAGACGCCGGCCAGCACCTCCTCCGTGGGCGTGCGCGGCGCGACGTAGCCGCCCGCCGCCTCGCCGCCCTCCGGCGCGGGGAGCGCCGCGCGGTCCACCTTGCCGTTGGGCGTCAGCGGGAGCGCATCCAGCAGCGTCACCGCCGCGGGCACCATGTACTCCGGCAGCCAGGCGCGCAGGTGGCCGCGCAGCGCCGCCGCGTCCGCCGTCTCCCCATCGTGCAGCACGGCCCACGCGTATAGCCGCGGGTCGCCCGAGCTCTCGCGGACCAGGGCGGCCGCTTCGCGCACGGCGGGGTGGGCGGCCAGCGCCGCCTCGATCTCGCCCAGCTCGATGCGGTAGCCGCGCACCTTCACCTGGTGGTCGGCGCGGCCCAGGTACTCCAGTGCGTGAGTGCGGGAGTGCGGGAGTGCGTGAGTGCGTTCCTTCCACCGCGCGCGGTCGCCGGTGCGGTAGAGGCGGCCGCCCGGCTCCACGGCGAACG
>DASTNU010000655.1:0-9038 GCA_035720605.1 Longimicrobium sp.
CTGCTCAACTTCCAGACGACCGTCATCGACCTCACCGGGCTGCCCATCGCCAACGCGTCGCTGCTGGACGAGGGCACCGCCGCCGCCGAGGCCATGGCCATGGCGTACGGCATCGCCGGCGGCGAGGCGAAGAACACCTTCTTCGTCTCCGCCCTCTGCCATCCGCAGACCATCGACGTGGTCCGCACCCGCGCGCACGCCCGGGGGATCGAGGTGGTGGTGGGCGACCACGAGGGGTTCGACTTCTCGCAGCCCGTCTTCGGCGCGCTGCTGCAGTACCCCGCCACCGACGGCGAGGTGATCGACTACCGCCCCTTCACCCAGCGGGCGCGGGAGGAGGGGATCGTCGTGGTGGCCGCGGCGGACCTGCTCTCGCTGGTGCTGCTCACCCCGCCGGGGGAGTGGGGGGCCGACATGTGCGTGGGCACCACGCAGCGCTTCGGCGTGCCGATGGGCTTCGGCGGGCCGCACGCCGCGTTCTTCGCCTGCCGCGACGAGTACAAGCGCCAGATCCCCGGCCGCATCATCGGGGTGAGCGTGGACGCGGACGGCAACCCCGCGCTGCGCATGGCGCTGCAGACGCGCGAGCAGCACATCCGCCGCGAAAAGGCGACCAGCAACATCTGCACGGCGCAGGTGCTGCTGGCGGTGATGGCGGGGATGTACGCCGTCTACCACGGGCCGGACGGGCTGCGCGCCATCGCCGAGCGCGTGCACACGCTGGCGGAGCTGGTGGCGGCGGGCGCGGAGCGGCTGAACTACCGCGTGGTGCACGGCGCCTTCTTCGACACCGTGCGCGTCGACGTGGGAACGCGCGCGGGCGGCATCCTGGCCGCGGCGCGCGACCGCGGCATCAACCTGCGCGGCTACGACGAGTCCTCCGTCTGCATCGCGCTGGACGAGACCACGAGCGTGGAGGACGTGGAGGAGATCCTGGTCTCCCTGAACCGCGGCTCGCCCCTGGCCTTCACGGTGGACGAGCTGCTGGACGGGCTGGCCTCGGGGCTGGACGGCGGGTTCCGGCGCACGAGCGGGATCCTGGCGCACCCGGTGTTCAACCGCTACCACAGCGAGACGGAGATGCTGCGGTACATCCGGACGCTGGAGAGCCGCGACCTTTCGCTCACGCACAGCATGATCCCGCTGGGCTCGTGCACCATGAAGCTGAACGCCACCGTGGAGATGCTCCCGGTGACCTGGCCGGAGGTGTCGCGCATCCACCCCTTCGCCCCGCCGGAGCAGACGGCCGGCTACCGCGAGCTGTTCGCCTCGCTGGAGCGCGACCTGGCGGAGATCACCGGCTTCGACGCCGTGTCGCTGCAGCCCAACGCGGGCAGCCAGGGCGAGTTCGCGGGGCTGCTGGTGATCCGCGAGTACCACGAGGGGCGCGGCGAGGGGCACCGCAACGTGTGCCTGATCCCGCAGTCCGCCCACGGCACCAACCCGGCTTCCGCGGTGATGGCGGGGATGAAGGTGGTCGTCGTCGGCTCCACGGCCGAGGGGAACGTGGACCTGGACGACCTGCGCCGGAAGGCGGAGCAGCACGGGGACGACCTGTCGGCGCTGATGATCACCTATCCCAGCACGCACGGCGTGTTCGAGTCGGAGATCCGCGAGATCTGCGACATCGTTCACCGCCACGGCGGGCAGGTGTACATGGACGGCGCCAACATGAACGCGCAGGTGGGCCTCTGCCGCCCCGGCGACTTCGGGGCGGACGTGTGCCACCTGAACCTGCACAAGACCTTCTGCATCCCCCACGGCGGCGGCGGACCGGGGATGGGGCCCATCTGCGTGGCGAAGCACCTGGCGCCGTACCTTCCCGGACACCCGGTGATCCCCGTGGGCGGCCAGGAGCACGGCGCCATCTCGGCCGCGCCCTGGGGAAGCCCGAGCATTCTGCCGATCTCCTGGGTCTACATCCACCTGATGGGCGCGGAGGGGCTCACGCACGCCACCCGGGTGGCCATCCTGAACGCCAACTACGTGGCGAAGCGGCTGGAGGAGCACTACCCGGTGCTGTACCGCGGCGCCAACGGCACGGTGGCCCACGAGTGCATCGTGGACATGCGGCAGCTCAAGGGCAGCGCCGGGGTGGAGGTGGAGGACGTGGCCAAGCGGCTGATGGACTACGGCTTCCACGCGCCCACGGTCTCCTTTCCCGTGGCGGGGACGATGATGATCGAGCCCACGGAGAGCGAGGCGCTGGGCGAGCTGGACCGCTTCGTCGAGGCGATGGTGATGATCCGCGAGGAGATCCGCGAGATCGAGGCGGGGATCGCCGACCGGCGCGACAACCTGCTCAAGAACGCCCCTCACACGGCCGCCGCGGTCACGGCGGACGCGTGGACGCACGGCTACGGCCGCGAGCGTGCCGCGTTCCCGGCGGCATGGGTGCGCGAGCGCAAGTTCTGGCCGGCCGTGGCACGGGTGAACAACGCCGCCGGCGACCGCAACCTGGTGTGCAGCTGCCCGCCCGTGGACATGTACGCCCAGGTCTGACGCACGGGAGAACCCGGACGCCAAGCGCCGCCCCGACGTGAGCCCGGGGCGGCGCTCGTTCCTTCGCAACGTTTCTGGTCCTGCTACGCGACGAACGTACCCTGTGCGCCGTGGCGTGCGGATGCGGCGAGAAAACCATGTTCTCCGCGCGGTCCTCGCATCATCTTGCCTGCACCCTGGCGGGGTAGCAGGCCCCGCAGGCATCCCACCCTTTCATCGGGAGGTACGCTTGCGATACGACTGCTCGCGGCTGCTCTGTACGATGGCTGTGGGGCTCGCCGCCACTGGCTGTACGCCGGCGGGCGACCCGGAAGCGATGCCGGCTCCCGCGGCCGCCGCCGCCGCGGCGCAGCCCAACGTGGTGGAGGTGCGGGCGCGCGACTTCGCCTTCCAGGCGCCGCGCGAGGTCCCGGCCGGCACCACGACCATCCGCCTGCACAACGACGGGCCGGACCTGCACCACGTGCAGCTCATCCGGCTGGACGAGGGGCACACGCTGGCGGAGCTGATGGCGGGGATGGGCCAGCAGGGCCCGCCGCCCCCGTGGGTGCACTTCGTGGGCGGCCCCAACACCCCCGCGCCCGGCGGACAGTCGGAGACCACGGTGACCCTGCACCCCGGGCAGTACCTGATGGTGTGCGTGATCCCGGGCCCGGACGGCGTTCCCCACGTCGCCAAGGGGATGCTCCTTCCCCTGACGGTGACCGCGGCGTCCGGTCCGCCTCAACCGCACCCCGCGGCGGACGTGCGCATGTCCCTGATCGACTACAACTTCGTGCTCGATCGCGACATCACGGCCGGCCGGCGCACCATCCACGTGGAGACCAACGCGGACCAGCCCCACGAGGTGTTCATCGCGCAGCTCGCGCCGGGAAAGACGCTCCAGGACCTGATGGCCTGGGTCGCCCAGCCCAGCGGGCCGCCCCCTGCCCTCCCCATCGGCGGCACCACCAGCATCGAGCGCGGCGTGGTGAACGTGGTCACCGCCGACTTTGCGCCCGGCGAGTACGCGCTGGTCTGCTTCCACCCCGACGCGCGCGACGGACAGCCCCACTTCATGCACGGGATGATGCGGCAGATCACCGTGCACTGAACGCCGCGGCCGCGCTGCCGCGCGATCCGCCCGGCGCTCCCCGCGAGCGCCGGGCGGATTCCTTTTCCGGGGACTGGCGTGTGCCGCACGCTCTGTCTACATTGACGCTGTTCACTCAGGGCACTTTGTGAGAAAAGGATCACTTGTGCGATGGGTAGCATGGTGCTACCATTGGAGGGGTGGATGGGGAGAGGAACGCCGACGTACGACCTGCATGAGCTCCAGCGGCTGATCGGGCAGGGGCCGATCTCGGCGACGATTACCAGCGTTGCTACAGACGGCGCGACTGCACTGAAGCTCGACATTGCCGATATTGTCGATGCGGTGCTGGCTCTCGACTCTCGGCACTTCTACAAGAGCATGGAATCAGAGTACCGCCCGGGCTTGTGGCAAGACGTCTATCATCTGGAGTATCGTGGAACGTGGATGTACATCAAGCTACAGCTGGGCGTAGATGGTCGTGCGGTCGTGATCCAGTTCAAGGCGAAATGAGGTGGGCTGTGGAGACAGTGGTTTGTTCGATCTGCGGCGGCTCCGCGGCGCTGGTTGAGGAGCTACATACGAGGAGGATGGGAGATCGAACGGTCGCGTTTGAGGATCGTTTCTATCGCTGCGTCCAATGCCACGAGTCGTTCTACCTCGGTGAAATGGCCACCGAGTCGCTCCGCCGCGCGACGGCCGTCATCCGCGCGGAGGAGGGGCTGCTGGCGCCGGAGGAGATCGTCGAGCTGCGACGGAAGTACGGGTTGACGCAGGCGCAGCTGGAGCGGCTGATCGGCGCGGGGGAGAAGACGGTGGTGCGGTGGGAGCGCGGCACCGTGAGCCAGAACAGGACGGCCGACACGCTGCTCCGCGTGCTGCGCGACTTTCCCGACGTGGTGGCCCACCTGGCAAAGCGGGGCCGCCGCCCCGCGCAGCCGCGCCCCCGCGCCAGGCCCACGCCGCGCAAAGCCCGCACTGCGTGACCGCTGCTCCGGCTGCATCCTCGAACTCGGCCCGGCCGCTCCCCGCGAGCGCCGGGCCGATCTCGTGCCCCACGCGCCACGGCCGTCAGGCCGCCTGCTGGTTCGGCAGGCGCCAGTAGACGCCGTTCTCGCGCTGCATCAGCCGCGCGCCGACGAGCTCGCGGCGCAGGGTGGCGGTGTCGGAGTGGTGGCGCTTGATGATCTCGTTCAGCTCCGGCTCCGGGTAGCGGCGGCCGTGCTCGAAGCGCTCCACCAGCCAGCGCAGGATCACCTCGCGCTTCTTGCGGACGTCCGGGATCCTGGTGAGCCGCTCGCCGTCCAGAAAGTTGCCCAGCACCTTGCGGTCCCACGCGTCCGCCTGGTCGCGCCCGCCGATGGACACCATGCGCCCGGGGGTGAACAGCTCGCGGCTCAGCTGCTGCAGCCGCTCCCCCGCCAGGCGGTAGAAGTGCGTGTTGCCGTCCGCGCGCATCTGCACCAGCCCCGCCTGGTGCAACCTGGCCAGGTGGTGCGAGATGGTGGGCTCCTTCAGCTCCACGATCTCCGCCAGCTCGCCCACGCTGCGCTCCCGGTCCGCCAGGATGCCCAGCAGCCTGAGCCGCGTCTCGTTCGCCAGGAGCTTGAGGTATTCGACGGCAGTCGTGATCTCCATTGTATCCTCCTTGTTAGACAATTATCTAATTAGATTATAGTCGAAGTAGATGGGAGCGCGCAAGAGCGGCGTTCTCCCGGGGCGTTCATCATCACTCCGGGTGTCGATGACGCTGGCGCGGCGGGCGGATCAATCGCATTCTGAAGCATCCTTCGCACACGCCGGGCATCCACCCGCCGCCCCATCCCACCGCCCCACTCTCATCACTCCCCCAATCCACTCGAAAAAAGGACCGCATGAGCACCCAGCCCGGACCGCGTACGTACACGGTCGATGACGGTGCAGTGACGCTGGAGGTCGTGATCGGCGAAGGGCAGAAGGGGATGGCCTCCGTCGTCCTGAACGGGACGGAGGTGGCGCGCGGCCAGGGACGCGTGACGAAGATCCTGGGATCCAACCTGGCCGGTGCGACGGTGGAGGTCTTTTCCGTGGTGAACCACACGAACCCGGACACCACGCGCATCAGCGTGACGTACAGGTGGAGGGGCGGTCCGGCGCCGCAGACGGACGTGGACAGCGGCGACTTCAGCACGGACCCCGATCCCACCTTCATCGAGCCGACGTACCAGCTGGTTGGCGCGGAGCAGGCCGGATGAAGATCCCCAGACGACTCGCCGCGGTAGCCCTGCTGCTGGCCAGCTGCGCCGTGCCCGGCACCGCGGCCAGCGCACGGGCGCAGACGGACAGCGTTGCCCTGGAGCTGGAGCAGCTGCAAACGCCCACGTCCCCGGCGTTCGTGATCCTGGGCGTAAGCCCGACGGCCGTGGAGCGGCCGACCACGCCGCGCGCGTTTGCATTGAGCGTGGTGCAGGCGGCGACGGAGTCCGACGACCTGGTGCCGGACAACTACGCGGCGGAGTTCGCGCCGTACTGGCTGGGACCGCAGCGGGAGCTGACCTTCCTGGAGTACTTTCGCCCCAGCGTGGGGCAGGCGCTGCAGCAGACGTTTTCCCTGTCGTTCGCCACCAACACCGTGCTGGAGAGCGGAGACAGCCTCCCCGCCTTGGGAGCCGGCTTCCGCTTCGCGCCCTTCGTGGGCGGGCCCAGCCGCCGGCTGGACAGCCTGAGCGCGGCGATCGACAGCATCGACAGCCGCCTGCTGACGCTGCGCATCGCGCTGCGGCGCGCGGCCACGGCCGCCGACTCCGCGGCGATCCAGACGCAGATCACGGCCCGGTCGGACACCGCGCAGGCGCTCGCCTCGCAGCTGCGCGCGGCCATCAGCACCGACGACGAGCGCGTGGGCTTTCGCCTGCAGTTCGCGGGCGGGCTGGCGGCGTACTATCCCGGGAACCAGTTCACCGCGGGAAAGATCGGCCGCACGGGGGTGTGGGCCACGGCGGGGTACCGGCTGGAACGGCCGTCCGTGGACCTGATTGCGCTGGGAAGGTACCTGCGCAACGAAGAGGGGACGGACCAGCGGGCGCTGGACGTGGGCGGGCGCGCGGTGCTGCTCTTTACCCCGTGGGCCGCGTCGCTGGAGTGGGTGGCGCGCTCCGCCTCGGGCGGCGAGGGCCCCGGCCCCGACGGCACGCCCGGCTTCGCGTCCGGCAACCGCGCGGTGGGGATGCTGGAGTATCGGGTGAACGACGACCTGTACGTCAACTTCAGCTTCGGGCAGGACTACGCCCAGTCGGGGGAGGAAGGCCAGCCGCTGGTGGCCATCCTTGGCGGGCAGATCAACCTGGGCAAGAACCCGCTGATCTCGCTCCCCGTCCCGTAGCGCTGAGGCTCCCGTAGACGAAAGACCGGGCTCGGAACAGCAACATCCCAACGGTACAGAGGAACGGAGTCAGACAGAGGGGGCCCGGGAGCAGCCAGCCCGGTTCCCCTGTTCAGCTCCGTTCCCCTGCGCTCCGGCTCTCGTTTGACCTTTCCGGTTTCGGGATCAGCGCTCCATGGTCATCACGGCGGCCATGGTCTCGATGCCGTCCCACAGGTTCTGCAGGCGCAGGTTCTCGTCTTCGGCGTGCTGGTTGTTGTCGTGGTTCACCACGGGCACGGTGATGGTGCGCGTGCCCAGCGCCTCGCTGATGATGGAAAGCGGCAGGCTGCCGCCCAGCGTGGGCACCGCGTAGACGGGATCGGCGCTGGTGGACTGCACCGCCCGCAGCACGGCGCGCGAGACGGGCAGGTCCATGGGCGTGCGCTCGGCGTTGTAGCCGCCGGGGCGCACCCGCACCCTGGCCACGCGGGGATGCGCGCGGCGCTCGTCCAGCGTGGGGTCGCGGTCCACCACGTGGTAGCCCTGCGCGCGGATGTGGTCGACGAGGCGCTGCGCCTGGCGCCGGTGGTCGTTGCCGCGCACCAGGCGCAGGTCCAGCACCGCCGACGCCTCCGTGGGGATGACGTTGCGCGCCCCGGCCGCGATGCCGCCGCTCTCGAACCCGTTCACGTTCAGCGACGGCAGCGCGATGAGCTCCGACAGCGACTGCCCGCCCCCTTCCACGCTCCCCAGCGCCAGCTCCCCCATCAGCTCGCGGTCGTTCAGCGGCAGCGCGGCGAGCGCCTCGCGCTCGGCGGCGCCCAGCGGCTCCACGTCGTCGTACCACCCCGCGATGGCCACGCGGCCGTCGTCGTCCTTCATGGAGGCCAGCAGCTCCGCCAGCAGCATGGCGGGGTTGGGCGCCCAGTTGCCGTAGTGGCCGGAGTGCAGCGGGCGCGCGGGTCCGTAGACGGTCAGGTCCACGTTCATGTCGCCGCGGACGCCGTAGACCACCTGCTTGCGCCCGGACTGGTGCACCGGCCCGTCGGCGATGATCCAGGCGTCCGCCCGCAGCAGCTCCGCGTTCCCGCGCAGGATCGCGTCCAGGTGCGGCGACCCCGCCTCTTCCTCGCCCTCGAAGAAGAACTTGAGGTTCGACGTGGGGCGGATGCCGCTGGCCCGGAGCGCATCGACGGCGGAGAGGATGGCCATCACCCCCGCCTTGTCGTCGGAGGCGGAGCGCGCGTACAGGCGCCACTCCGGGTCGATCGGCGCGCCTTCCGCCGGCGGGGGGACGACCTGGCCGCCCCGGTCCAGGCGCGCGGTGCGGAACACCGGGCGCCACGGATGGCTGCCGTGCCAGGCGGCGCTGTCCGCCGGCTGGCCGTCGTAGTGGGCGTACAGGACGATGGTGCGCGTGGCACCGGGGACGGTCCACTCGCCGTAGACGGCGGGGGGTGCATCCCCGCCCTCCAGCAGCCGCGGGCTCAGGCCGCGCCGCCGCATCATCTCCACCAGGTGGCCGGCGTTGCGGCGGATGTTCTCGCGGTCGCGGGCCACGTTGGGGATGGCGAGAAAGTCCACGTACTCGCGCAGGATGGCGTGCTCGTGCGCGCGCCGCCACTGCCGCACCTGCGGCGACTGCGCCTGCACCGGCGGCGTGAGGACGGCGGAAAGGAAGGCCATGACGGGGAGCGCGCGGCGAAGGGCGAGGGAGCGGATCATCGGCATCGGGCGAGTGGATGCGGCCGGGTCGGTCTGGCGAGGTGTCCCGGAGAATGGGATGCGGAGCGGCTTCCGCGCAACCCGGCGGGAAACGGAGGATTGGCCGATGGGAGGCGCATCCGGCGGCGCGACGCGATTCGACAGGTCATCGCACTGCGCCCGAGAGGGGCCCTCACCCCCGCGGCCCCTCTCCCGCGGAGCGGGAGAGGGGGAGAATTCGATCGCGCCGGGCAGGGTTCAGGGCCGGCTAACAACCTGTAACCTGTCCCCTGTAACCTCGCAGTTGCGTGAGGGATGCGCGCCCGCAGGGCCGGGACACCGGCGCGGGCTGGAGGAGGGGAGAAGGGCAGGAGCCGGGGCGCCGGGGGCCCGGCTGCGTTAGGCACAGTAGTATCG
>DASTNU010000656.1:0-5086 GCA_035720605.1 Longimicrobium sp.
GCCGCGACGAGGCGAACCCCGGCGTGTCGGTGACCACGATGGGCTCCTTGCCGATGCGCGCGGCGAACGCCAGCGAGGCGTCTACCGCCTGCTGCGACGTCGCGCCCCCGCGCACCACCTCCAGCAGCCTCATGATGTGCACGGGGTTGAAGAAGTGCAGGCCGATCACCCGCTCCGGCCGCGCGGTGGCCGCCGCGATGCGGCTGACGCTGAGCGACGAGGTGTTGGTGGCCAGGATGGCGTGCTGCGGCGCGGCACGGTCCAGCGCGGCGAAGATCTCCGTCTTCAGCTCCATCCGCTCCGGCACGGCCTCGATCACCAGGTCCGCCTCCGCGGCGGCGGCGGCGAGGTCCGTCGCCTCGCGCAGGTTGCCGAGCGCCGCGTCGCGCGTCTCGGCGGCGACCTTTCCGCGCTCCACGCCCTTGTCCAGGTTGCCGCGGATGGTGCCCAGCGCGCGCTGCACCGCGCCCGGCTGCGCGTCGTAGAGCGCGACGGAGCACCCGGCCAGGGCGCACACGTGCGCGATGCCGTTGCCCATGGTGCCCGCGCCCAGCACGGCGACGCGATGGATCGTCTGTTCGTCTGACACGGAATCTGGTTCCCGGGTGGTGATGCGGATGCGCCGGCGCGTCCATGCCGGCCGGCAAACGCCGCCAAGCTACGCCCGCCCGCCGCCGCTCGCCACCTGAAAGAAGAACGGTCCCACGTGTGATACCGAATCCGCAAAGAGAATGGCCTCACGCAGAGTCAGCAGAGGAAGCAGAGTCCCTTGCACAGGCCCACTCTGCTCACTCTGCTGACTCTGCTGACTCTGCGTGAGGTGCTTTCTTTCTTCTTGCGGATCTGGTGTGAGGCCATCCAGTTCCTGTCAGGGCGGCGAAGCGCCGGCGGATGGCGGGCTCAGCGCCCCTGGGCCCGGTGCCGCGCGGCGATGCTGATGGCGTTGCAGACGAAGGGAAAGATCTCCGCGCCGCGGGGGTGCGCGGCGAACGGGCGCGCTTCCGCAGGGGAGTCGGATGATCCGCCGATCCGGGCGCCGGCGCTGTCCCGCAGCACCGTCTCCAGCTCGCCGGTGGTGCGGGCGCCGCAGTCCAGCCGGTGGCGCGCCTCCAGCGTCCGCACCGCGCCGCCGCGGGCGCGGGGGGCGGAGTCGGGCTCCAGGTAGTCGGTGCGGATCCAGACCAGCCGCCGCGGCCCGTCCGGCACGATGCGCGAGGTGTCGACCGAGGTGTAGCCCGCCGGTCCGCGTCCGATGGTGAACCACGGCGCCGGCGCCCGCAGCGGCGCATCCGCCTGCTTGCATCCACCCAGCGATGCCGCGGCGAGCAGCAGGAGTACGGCGATGGGCTTCACGGTTGCGCGCGGTGGGTGGCGAAGGTGAGAATGGCCGTCGGGCCGTGTCCGCGAAGGCGGACAGTGTGAATTCGTAGCCGCGATTTCGATCCGGCGGCGGAGGCCGAGAGCCATCCTCACTCTCCCCGGAACACGGGCTTGCGCTTCTCGGCGAAGGCGGTGATGCCCTCTTTCGCGTCGGCGGAGCGGAAGCAGCGCATCTGCCGCTCCGCCTCCGCCAGGAGGGCATCCTCCAGCCCGGCCGGGAGCGAGGCGGAGAGCGTCCGCTTCGCCAGGCGGAGCGCCAGCGGCGGCTTGGCGGCCAGCTCCTTCGCCGTCTTCCTGACCTCGTCCTCGAACCAGTCCTCCGCGTAGACCTGTTCGAAGAGGCCGATGCGCTCCGCCTCGCGCGCCTCCACCATCCGCCCGCTCATCACCAGCTCCGCCGCGCGGCCGGGGCCCACCAGGCGGGGCAGGGTCCAGGTGGCGCCCCAGTCCGGGTGCAGGCCGATGCGGTTGAAGGTGAAGCCGATGGTGGCCCGCTCGCTGGCGACGCGGAAGTCGCAGGCGATGGCCAGCGCCGCCCCCGCGCCCGCCGCGGGCCCGTTCACCGCCGCGATCACCGGCTGCTCCACGGTGTGCAGGCGGCGGACGACGCGCATCCCGGCGCGCACCAGCGACTCGAAGGTGGCGTCGTCGCCGCGGCGCAGCAGGTCGCCCATCACCTCCACGTCGGCGCCGGTGCAGAAGCCGCGGCCCGCGCCGGTGATCACCATCACGCGCACGTCGGGGGACGACGCGGCGCGGTCGATGGCGTCGTGCAGGCGGTCGCGCATGTCGCCCGCGAAGGCGTTCAGCCGGTCCGGGCGGTTGAGCGTGATCCAGGCGACGCCGTCCTCCACGCGCAGCAGGACGGTCTCGGCGGATGGAGATTCGGCGGCGCTCACGATTCCACGCGCTTGACGATCATCGAGATCCCCTGGCCCACGCCGATGCACATCGAGGCCAGGCCGTACTTCACGCCCCGGCGGTGCATCTCGTGGACGAGGGTGGTGAGGATGCGCGCGCCGGACGAGCCCAGCGGGTGCCCCACCGCCACCGCGCCGCCGGAGACGTTGACGATCTCCGGGTCGATGCCCAGCTCGCGGACGCACGCCACCGACTGCGCCGCGAACGCCTCGTTCAGCTCCACCAGGCCGATGTCCGCCACGGCGAGCCCGGCCAGCGCCAGCGCCTTGCGCGTCGCCGGCACCGGCCCGATGCCCATGCGGTGCGGCTCCACCCCCGCCACCGCGCTGGCCACGATGCGCGCCATCGGCCGGCGGCCCAGCCGCTCCGCCGCCTCCGCCGTCGCCACCAGCAGGGCGGACGCGCCGTCGTTCAGGCCGGACGAGTTGCCGGCCGTCACCGTCCCGCCCTCCCTGCGGAACGCCGTCTTCAGCGCCGCCAGCCCCTCCGCCGTGGTGTCTGCGCGCGGGTGCTCGTCCGTGTCGACGATCCTGGGCGGGCCCTTGCGCTGCGGGATCTCCACGGGGACGATCTCGCCGGCGAAGTGCCCCTCGGCGATCGCCTGCGCCGCGCGCTGCTGGCTGCGGAGCGCGAAGGCGTCCTGGTCCTCGCGCGTCACGCCGAACTCCTCGGCGACGATCTCCGCCGTCTCGCCCAGGGAGACCGTCCACTCCGGCGGCATCTTCGGATTGACGAAGCGCCAGCCCAGGAGCGAGTCCGCCATCTGCGGTACGCCGCGGGGGTAGCCCTCCTCGGGCTTGAGCGTCACCCAGGGCGCGCGGGTCATGCTCTCCACGCCGCCGGCGATGAACACCTCGCCCTCGCCGGCGCGGATGGCGTGCATGGCGCTGCGCACCGCCTCCAGCCCCGATCCGCAGAGCCGGTTCACCGTCTGCCCGGGGACGGAGACGGGGAGGCCCGCCAGGAGCAGCGCCATCCGCCCCACGTTGCGGTTGTCCTCGCCCGCCTGGTTGGCGCACCCGAAGATCACGTCGTCCACCAGCGCGCCGTCCAGCCCGGTGCGCTGCACGATCGCCCGCACCACCGTCGCGGCCAGGTCGTCCGGCCGCACCGAAGCGAGCAAGCCGCCGAGGCGCCCCACCGGCGTCCGAACGGCGTCGAGGATGTATGCGTCGTTCATCGAGAAGAAGTGCGTGAGTGCGTGAGTGCGTTAGTGCGTTAGTGGATTCGCTCCGCGCTTACGCCTGGTGCACAAGTCATGGGCGAGCCAGGAAGTGGTCGAGGCCCAGGAAAAACGGGTGCCGGATCATCGGTCGATGTGGATCGGCGTCGTAGTCCGCGCGGTCGTTCGGCGGCTCCGAAATCCATGGGGGCGGCCGGAGTCCGGCGGCATCCATCGCGCCGTCGATCCGCCGGGTCTCCAGGACCAGCTTTACCGCATCGGCCAGGTTCTCGCGTGCTTCGTCAAGCGTGTCCCCCTGCGTGAGTGCCCCCGGCAGGCCGTCCACCCACGCAACGTACCCGCCCGGGATCTTCTCGAAGACCGGCTTCATTGGCATCCGCGGCAAAGGGCATGGATCCCGTCGATCATGGTAGAGCCAGCGCCAAGTGCCAAGTGTCAAGTGCCAAGTGTCAAGTGCCAAGTACCAAGTGCTCGATGCCGTTACTTGGCACTAGGCACTAGGCACTTGGTACTTCAATTCACGCCAGGTTCACCCAGATGCTCTTGACCTGCGTGTACAGGTCCAGCGCGTAGCGGCCCAGCTCGCGGCCGTAGCCGGACTGCTTGTAGCCGCCGAAGGGGCTGGCCGTGTCCAGGTTGTGGTAGGTGTTGATCCACACCGTCCCCGCGCGCAGCTTGTGCGCCGCGTAGTGGGCGTTGCGCACGTCCCGGGTCCACACCGCCGCCGCCAGCCCGTACTCCGTCGCGTTGCCCATGGCGATCGCCTCCTCCAGGTCGCCGAACGTCTGCACCGCCAGCACCGGGCCGAAGATCTCCTCGCAGGCGATCGTCATCTCCGGCGCCACCTCGCCGAAGATGGTGGGGTTCAGGAAGTAGCCGCGGTTGCCGTTCACCACCGCACGGTCGCCGCCCATCAGCAGCGACGCGCCCTCGGACTTGCCCTTCTCGATGTAGCCCATCACCCGGTCCAGCTGCTCCTGGCTCACCAGCGGCCCCAGGCGCGTCTTGGGGTCCAGCGGGTCGCCCGGAACGTAGCCCGCGGCGCGCTTCAGCAGCTTCTCCACGAACTCGTCGCGGATCTTCTCGTGCACCAGCAGGCGGCTTCCCGCCGTGCACGCCTGCCCCGTGTTGTAGAAGATGGCCATGCTGGCGCCGCGCACCGCCGCGTCCACGTCCGCGTCGTCCAGCACGATGTTGGGGCTCTTGCCGCCCAGCTCCAGCGACACCTTCTTGAGCGTGTCGGCCGCCTGCTTCTGGATGATCTTGCCCACCCCGGTGGAGCCGGTGAAGGCGATCTTGTCCACGTCGGGGTGCGCCACCAGCGCCGCCCCGGCCGATTCGCCGAAGCCGGTCACCACGTTGATCACGCCGGGCGGGACGCCCGCCTCGAGCGCGGCCTCGGCGAACATCAGCGAGGTCAGCGGCGTCAGCTCGGCCGGCTTGAGGACGATCGTGTTCCCCGCGGCGACCGCCGGCAGCACCTTCCACGCCGCCATCTGCAGCGGGTAGTTCCAGGGGATGATGGCCCCGCACACGCCCACCGGCTCGCGGCGCGTGTAGTTGAGGTACGGCCCGGGGACGGGGATGACGTCGCCGCCCATC
>DASTNU010000657.1:0-4951 GCA_035720605.1 Longimicrobium sp.
ACGTGCGCGACGCGCAGTTGGCGTGCGATCTCCGGGATCTCGACCTTCTGCCCCTTGAACGAGAACGACGAGGTGCGCGCCGCGACCTGCAGGCTCGGGATCTTGGCCAGCAGGTTCAGCAGCTCCTCGGAGATGCCGTCCGAGAAGTACTCCTTCCCCGGGTCGCCGGTCATGTTGGCGAACGGCAGCACGGCGATGGAGGCCGGCCCCGCGGCAGCGGCCGGCGCCGGCTGCGAGGAACGGCGCCAGAGCCACCCGCTCACCCCCAGCAGGATGACCACCGCCGCGGCGGCCGCGGCGCGGCGGAGCCAGGCGGAGCGCGGCAGGGAACGCGGATGCGGGGTCTCGGTCGATCGATGCCGGATCCCGGCCGGCGGAGCCACCACGCCATCTTCTGCAGTGGCGGGCGCGGGAGGGATGGGACTGGCCGTCGCGGCAGGCTCCGATGCCGTGGAGGGTGGCGAGGAGGCCGGGACGGCGGCAGGCTCCGCTCGCCGCCGGTTCCGCAGTTCCTCCACCAGCCGCACCGTCTCCGCGGCGGGGGACACGCCGTGCTCCGCGTGCAGCCGCTGCGCGAACTCGGCATAGGCATCCAGCGCGGCGGCGGGCTCTCCGGCACCGTCCAGGTGCTCCACCAGGCGCCGCAGCGACGCCTCGTCCCGCGGCTCCAGGGCCATCGAGCGGCGCGCCCACAGCACCGCCGCCCGGTGCTCCCCGCGTGCCCGCTCGCGCTCCGCGAGCGTCCAAGCGGCGAGCACCGCGGCGCGGCGGCGGCGGTCCCGCTCGTCGTCCAGCCAGCGGGCGGCCTCGGGCGCATCCTCGATGAAGAACCCCGCCAGGAAGTCGCCACGGTAGAGCGCCAGCGCGTCCTCTTCCCGCCCCTCCTCCAGCGCACGGTCGAAGTCCACGGCATCGCACCGCAGGAGCGCGGGATCGACCCCCACCTCCCGGTCGCCCCGTCCCACGATGGCGTCCTCCCCCAGCGACCTGCGCAGGTAGTGGAGCGCCTGGCGCAGCGCGTTGCGGGCGTGCTCGGTGTCGGCCTCCGGCCAGAACAGGGCGAGCAGACGGTCGCGGCTGTGGAAGCCGGGCGGCGTGGCCGTGGCCAGGTAGACGAGCAGGGCCAGGCGCCTGGGCTGCGCCAGGACCGAACGGACTTCGGTGCCGTCGCGCCGCAGGTCGACGGTGCCGAACGTATCGAGCTGAATCATCGAAAAAGACGGGGCCGTGAGGGTGTTACCGCAAAGATAACGGGGCGGATAACTCGCACGTAACCCCGCATGGCGATGTTGCTTGCGCCGCATGACCCGACCGGGTCCGGCCCGGGCGGGTCAGCCGCCCTCCGCAACGAGCACACGCAACCACAGGGGACTGCGATGTACGCCTCGAACGATATCATCCGCCGCCGGCGCCCCGGGATGGGCCTGGCCCGTGCGCTCACCCTTCTCGCCGCGCTGACGGCATGCGACAGCGCGACCGGGGCCAATCCGGGCAACGGCCCCCGGCCCGGGCCGACGGATCCCGGCACCCCCGCGGCCGTGGCCCGTGTGGAGCTGGTCGCCCCCGCGTCCAGCCTGGCGGCCGGCGCCACCATGCAGCTCACCGCCACCCCGCGGGACCGGACCGGCGCGGCGCTCGCCGGGCGCCCGGTCGCCTGGACCAGCAGCGACGAGGGCGTGGCCACCGTCTCCGCGGCGGGGCTGGTGGCCGCCCGCGCGGCGGGCACGGTGGTGGTCACCGCAGCCAGCGAAGGCCGCAGCGCGCAGGTGACCCTCACCGTGCAGGCGGTGCCCGTCGCTCGCGTAGAGCTGGAACCGGGCGGCTCGGTGGAGGTCCAGCCGGGCGCCACGCTGCAGCTCACCGCCGTCGCCCGGGCGGCGGACGGCACGCCGCTCACGGGCCGCGCGGCGGCGTGGGCGAGCAGCGACGAGGCGGTCGCGCGGGTGAGCGCCACGGGGACGGTGCAGGCGGTGGCCACGGGCGCCGCGGCCATCACCGTCACCGTCGAAGGAAAGTCGGCGCAGGTGATCGCCTTCGTCCCGTCGCCGGTGGCGTGGGTGGACCTGTCGCCGCGTGGCGCGGCCATGGCCGTGGGCGAGGCGCTGCAGCTCACCGCCCAGCCCCGCGGCGCGGACGACGCGGCGGTGGACCGTCCCGTGACCTGGTCCAGCGGCAACCCGGCGGTGGCGGCGGTCGACAGATCCGGCCGGGTGACCGGCCGCGCCGCCGGCAACGTGGTGATCACGGCGACCAGCGACGGGAAGTCGGCCTCCGCGCACCTGATCGTCGCCACCTGGACGGAGCGCGAGCTGCTGGCCGTCGGCGACTCGGCCCTCCCCGCGACGCTGTACACCACGATCCAGAACGGCACTCCGCTACGGGTACAGGCGACCAGCGGCAGCCTCCGGATGTTGGCCGGCTCCCGCTTCGAGCTGCGGGTGGGCGCCTGGCTCTACTTCGAGAACGCCCCCGCCGTGCAGGCCATCCTGGGCACTTCGGGGAGCTACTACTACGACCTCGCGGAGGGCGGCTACGTCTTCGGCGCCGGCCCGGCCTCGCCCGGGTTCCGGGGGCGGATGCTCCCCGACGGAAGGATGCAGGTCACCTGGCGCCCGCAGCCGAACGCGCCGGAGGTCACCCTGGTCTTCGCCGCGGAGTAGCGCGGCCGAGGCCGACGGGATCGCCTGATCCCAGATCCTGAACAAGAACTTGGGTACAGAGGGACAGACAACAGCCAGAGGTACAGAGGCCCATTCGGCGTCCTTCTGTACCTCTGGCTGTTGTCTGTCCCTCCGTACCATTCGCCGTTGTTTTTCGTTTTCGTCCGCCTGCGCGCCCTCCGCGCGAATCATTTGAGCGGCGCTCCCGGGGCCACGGGCCGGGAAATTGCCGCCGGGTGCATCCCTGATCGTTGTCCCCGGCACACCTCCCTGCCGTCCGCGCGATTTTCATCCACCGGAACCAGCGATGAGCCAGGACGTCCTGTCCCGCAACAACGTGAAGGTGTTCGGCCGCGGCACGCAGCCCATGCTGTTCGCGCACGGCTTCGGGTGCGACCAGAACATGTGGCGCTACGTGACGCCGGCGTTCGAGGACGACTACCGCATCGTCCTCTTCGACTACGTGGGCTCCGGCAGGTCCGACCTTTCCGCGTACGATCCGGAGCGCTACTCCCGGCTGGACGGCTACGCGGAGGACGTGCTGGACATCTGCCGCGCGCTGGACCTGCGCGACGTGGTCCTGGTGGGGCACTCGGTCAGCGGCATGGTGGCGGTGCTGGCCGCCGGGCAGGAGCCCTGGCGCTTCGACCGCCTGGTCCTGATCGGCCCGTCGCCGCGCTACATCAACGACGCGCCGGACTACGTGGGCGGCTTCGAGCGGGCGGACATCGAGGGGCTGCTGGAGATGATGGACCGCAACTACATCGGCTGGGCCAACTTCCTGGCCCCCGCCATCATGAAGAACCCCGACCGGCCGGAGCTGGGGGAGGAGCTGGCCGAGAGCTTCTGCTCCACCGACCCCGCCATCGCCCGCCGCTTCGCCGAGGCGACGTTCTTCGCCGACAACCGCGCGGACCTGGCGGACGTGTCCGTTCCCGCGCTGGTGCTGCAGTGCTCCGACGACATGATCGCGCCGCGGGAGGTGGGCGAGTACGTGCACCGCAGCCTGCCCGGGAGCACCCTGCGGGTGATGGAAGCGACGGGCCACTGCCCGCACATGAGCCACCCGGACGAGACCATCCGGCTGATGCGCGAGTACCTGCAGCCCTCCCACGCCGGATGACGGGCGGCCGGAGCGGCCGACGCGGAGCCGGGCGATGGACGACCTGCTGAACCACGCCCCCTGCGGCTTTCTCTCCTTCGCGGACGACGGCGCCATCACCGCGGTGAACGCCACGCTCCTCCGCATGCTCGGCTACGACGCGGACGAGCTCACCGGGCGCAGCATCGACGCCGTGCTCACCGTCGGCAGCCGCATCTTCTACCAGACGCACTTCTTTCCGCTCATCCGCATGCACGGCCACGCGGAAGAGATCTTTCTGCTGCTGCGCTCGCGCGGAGGAGAGGAGGTGGGAACGCTGTGCAACGCGGCGCGGCGCGAGCGCGGCGGCCGGACGGCCAACGACTGCGTCTTCATCCGCGTGCAGGAGCGCCGCAAGTACGAGGACGAGCTGCTGCGCGCCCGCCGCGCCGCCGACGAGACGCGCGCGCTGGCCGAGGCGCGCGCACGGGAGCTGGAGGCGGCCAACCGGCTGCTGGAGGAGCAGGCGACGGAGCTGCAGATGCAGCACAACCAGCTGCAGCTGCAGGCGGCGGAGCTGGAGGAGGCGAGCGAGGAGCTGCGGTCCATCAACGACGCGCTGATGGAG
The DNA here is from genome assembly GCA_035720605.1 of Longimicrobium sp. GTDB lineage: Bacteria > Gemmatimonadota > Gemmatimonadetes > Longimicrobiales > Longimicrobiaceae > Longimicrobium. Next base: position 4,370 of record DASTNU010000657.1, read on the forward strand.
AACACCGAGGAGCTGGAGCGGGCGCGCGCCGCCGCCGAAGAGGCCAACCGGGCCAAGAGCACCTTTCTGGCGGTGATGAGCCACGAGCTGCGCACCCCGTTGAACGCCATCGCCGGCTACGTGCAGCTGCTGCAGATGGGGATCCACGGGCCGGTGACCCCCGCGCAGCTGGAGGCGCTGGACCGGGTAGACCGCAGCCAGCGGCACCTGCTGCGGCTGATCAACGACGTGCTGAACCTGGCGCGCATCGAGTCCGGGCGCGTGGACTACGCGGTGGAGGAGGTGCCGCTGGCGGAGGTGGTGGACGCGGTGATGCCCATGGCGGAGCCGCAGCTCAGGGCGAAGGGGCTCGCCTGCCACGTGACGGTGCCGCCGGGGCTGGTGGCGCGGGCGGACCGCGAGAAGGTGCAGCAGATCGTGCTGAACCTGCTGGGCAACGCCGCCAAGTTCACGCAGGAGGGCCGCGTGACGGTCCACGCGGACGCGCCGGATTCGTCCGAATGGGTGCGGCTGCACGTCACGGACACGGGGACCGGCATTCCGCCGGACCGGCTGGACTCCGTGTTCGAGCCGTTCGTGCAG
>DASTNU010000658.1:0-2207 GCA_035720605.1 Longimicrobium sp.
CCGCCGCGCTCCGCCACCACGTTCCGTGGACATGGCATCGGATTCCGCGAAAACGGGCCGCCGCCACGCCTTTTTGCGGCTGGTGACGGCGGGTTGACGGGGCGTGAAGCTAACCCGAAGTTGGGAGGGTGTCAAACCCGATCCGCTACGATCCCCTGCTGGTTCGCGCCCTTTCGGCCGAGCTTCGCGCCGCGCTGCACGGCCGCTCGCTCCATCCGCAGCCCGTCTTCGACCGCGACCTTTCCTGTACGCTGCTGCTGGACCGGGGCCAGGCGCTGCGGCTGGACCTGCATCCGTCGCGCGGCTGGATACGGCTGGGTGCGAAGGTGCGGGAGGGCGAAAGTGCGAAAGGGGAGGATGATCCCGAGCTTTCCGCGCGCGTCGTGCGCGTCACCGCGCCGCCGGACGAGCGGCTGCTGCGCATCGACCTGCAAGACGGGGGGCGCTTCCGTGGCGCAAAGCGGACGCTGGTGGTGGAGCTGCACACCAACCAGTGGAACGCGCTGCTGATCGACTCGGAGGACCGGCGGATCGTCTCCGTGCTCCGCGCCCGCGACGCCGGCGAGCGCATCCTGCGCGCAGGGGCCGTCTATCGCCCGCCGCACCCCGCACGCCGCGTCCTTCCCGACCGCCCGCGCGACGAGCTGTGGACTGCGTGGACCTCCGCGCTGGCGCCGCTGCCGCCGGGGGAGCGGCCGCGCGAGCTGGTGCGCCGCTTCGCCTACGCCAGCCCGCTGAACGCCGCGGCGCTCCTGGGTTCAGCGGCCGTGGAGGAGGGCGGCGGCGCGCTGGAGGAGGCGTTCGAGCGCTGGTGGGAGGTGGCGGACGGCGACGACTCCGGCGCCTTCATCCTGCGTGGGTCGCAGCCCTACCCGCTCGCGCTGGAGGGGATGGAGCCCGTCCGCGCCGGCTCCCTGCTGGCGGCGATGGAGACGATCGCGGAGGCGGCGCCGGCGCAGGTGGAGGAGCAAAAGCCCGGCCCCGACCTGCTGGGCCAGGCGCGGCGCAGGCTGGTGTCCGTCGAAAAGCGGATCGAGCGTCTGCGCGAGGAGCTGGCCGGCGCGGGCGAGGCGGAGCGCCTGCGCGCGCAGGCGGACCTTCTCCTCGCGCACCTGGACTGGCCGCAGCCGGGCGACGCTTCCGTCGTGCTGCCGGATTTCGACGGGGGCGAGGTGGAGGTCGCGCTCGATCCGAAGCTGCGTCCGCACGAGAACGCCGAGCGCCTGTATGCCGAGGCCCGCCGCCTTGCCCGCGCCGAGGCACGCCTCCCCGAGCTGCTGGAGACGGCGACGGCGGAGGTGGAACGGTGGAGCCGTGCCGTCGCGGCGCTGGAGCAGGGCGAGGTGCCGGAGTGGGTACAAGCCGCCTTGCGCCGCCCGGCCAAACAGGAGCGCCGCGCCGCGCCGGAAGCGGGCGAACGCCTTCCCTATCGCCTCTACCGCACCTCCGGCGGCCTGGAGGTGCGCGTCGGCCGATCCTCGAAGGACAACGACCGGCTGACGTTCGGCCACGCGGCGCACGCGGACGTGTGGCTGCACGCGCGCTCCGTCCCCGGCTCGCACGTGGTGCTGCGCTGGACGGACGAAGGCGCGCCGCCCGCGCGGGACCTGGAAGAGGCCGCGGTGCTGGCGGCGGTCTACAGCAAGGCGCGCACGTCCGGCACCGTCGCCGTGGACTGGACGCGCCGCAAGTACGTCCGCAAGCCCCGCGGTGCCCCACCCGGCCGCGTCACCATCAGCCACGCCAGAACCATCTTCGTGGAGCCCGATGCCGCCGTAGAAGAACGCCTGCGGGTCGAGTCCTGAGCTCTGAGAGTTCCGCGTGCAAGCAAAGTTCTAAAGAGTGGGCCTCACGCAGAGTCAGCAGAGTGAGCAGAGTTGGTTTTGTGCAATACTCATCTTCCCGTGCACAGTGGATAGGTTTACGTTGTGGACACCCACACCCATCCACGTTCGAGGGAGGTTGATGATGCGGGAAGTGAATCAGATCAGCGGAGAAATCGTGGACACGGCCTATCGGCTGCACAGCCGCATTGGGCCTGGGCTGATGGAAGGTGTCTACGAATCCGTCCTCGCCCATGCGCTGGAGAAGCGGGGACTGCGTGTTGAGCGGCAGAAGGCGGTGCCATTCGAATGGGAAAACGTTCGAGTGGAGGAGGCGTGCCGACTGGATCTGCTCGTGGAAGGGTGCGTGGTCGTGGAACTCAA
>DASTNU010000659.1:0-3399 GCA_035720605.1 Longimicrobium sp.
TTCCCGACGTACTCCTCGAAGAAGATCGCCGACATCGGCGTGACGTACTCGTGGCTGAAGCGGATGTCCGTCTTCACGAACCCCGAGTCGCCCGGCTGCACCCACGGCACCCCGACGGCGTTCCTCGACAGGTCGGTGACCCAGTGCCGCGCAAAGATCTTCTCGGCGATGGTCATCGGCCGCCGGGCGCCGTGGCGCGTTCCCGAAGGCGCCCCGAGCGCGTCGCTCCCCACGTTGGAGGTCGACGTGGCGACGAACTGCGCGGCGGCGCCGTCGATGCCAGTGTCCGGCCCGGGCTGGTCGTACTCGCCGCTGCCGCGCTGTGTCCGCACCTGCTCGCGGTCCATGACGGCCGGCGTCTCGTCCACCACGTGGCAGGAGATGGGGGGCGTGTGCACAGTCCCCTGGAGGCGCGCCACGTTGTAGTTGAAGAGCCCGCCGTGCTCGATGATGCCGCGGGTGATCTCGTCCGCGCCGTCGGTGAACTCGCTGAGCGGAATGGTCTCGCCGCGGCGGATGCGGTCGATCAGATCGAAGTTGGTGGACGTCAGCACGCCCAGGTTCTGGCAGTTCTCGCGGTAGATGCGCTCGATGTTCTCCGCGATCACGATGCGGATTCCCGCCATCATCTCCGCGTACGGGCTCTGCTCGCGGCTGGAGCCCTTGCCGCGCCGCCTGCCGGAGACGGAGGCGACGAACCCGCCCTTCTGCACGCTCCCCTGCTTGATGGGGAACTCGTTCCCCGCCTTGAGGCCCAGGTACGGGAACTCGCCCAGCGTCTCGTCGAAGTAGTAGCAGATGTACGCCGGCGTGATCTCGTCCGTCGAGATGTTGTCGCGCAACAGCCCGCGCACCTCCCCGGTGAGCTCGATGTCCTCGCCCTCCAGCTGGCGGCGGACGAGGTCGGGGTCGTCGACCAGGAACAGGACGCGGCCCTGGAGGCGGACCTCCGGGGGCAGCTTCTCGACCGGGCGGGCAAGCAGGGACGGGATCATCGGCACGCGAAAGTACGGGAGGCCGGAGGGCCTCGCGGGATGTGATCTAAGACGATGTGCGACACGGGAAAATGGCACTCCGCGGGCCCCGCGGCAACCCGCGCTTGGGTGAACGGGTGACAGGGTGAAGGGGTGAAGGGGTGAAGGGGTGAAGGGGTGAAGGGGTGAAGCTCCGGCGCGCGATCGATCTCCATTCACACGTCCCCGTCCTCGGCGGATCGTCGGCCGCTCACCGGAACCGGCGGAAATGAGGCGGGCCGGCCCGGAGACTCCCCGGACCGGCCCTTCCTGGTTCAGCCGGGCACCTTCAGTAGAGGATGATGCGGCGTTGCTGCTCCACGTCGCACACGTCGTCGCACGTTTCGCAGGTGGCGCAGCTGTAGATGTCGGAGCAGGCGTCGGTGTATCCGCCACCGCCGCCGCCGCCGTCGTCGTCATCCAGGTGGCCGCGCACGGTACCACCGTGGCTGGGGAGAGCGGACGTGGTTTCGAAAGACTGCACGCTCAGGTCGTCGAGCTTGAGGGCGAGCTTCTGCATCTTGGATCACCGTTGGTCGAGACGTGGATGCGGCCGGCGCGGCGGCTCCGCTGGCCGGCCATCCTCTCAACGCACCGGCAAACGTGATTTTTGACGAGTGGGCCGACCCGGCGGGCGTGCTTTAATCCCGCGCTCATCTGCGACCGCGTGCGGGACCAGAATTCGGGAAAACGGGAGGAGTGGAGCTGGGCCGGGATGCGTGAATGCGGGCAGAATTTTTCACGGAGTGAACGCCGCGGAAAGGCGCCGGTGAGGCGGGGGCTTGCATGAACGGCCGGGGTGGAGTAAGCTGCCCAGTGTAACAAAAGACCTTTTGTACGGATTACACAGTGGCGGGTGAGCTGGCGGCGGGCGGAGGCACATGCCTCAGCCTGAGCTGCACGCACCCCTGGAGGCGATCCGACGCGAGGCCGAGCTGGCCCGCGATGCCGGCTCGCTGCGCGGTGTTGCGCGCGAAGTCGGCATCTCTCCCATGGGCCTGCGCAACTTTCTCCGCGGCCAGGGCAAGCTGCAGGCGCGCACCCTCCGCAAGCTCAACGAGTGGTATGCACTGCGTATGGCCAGGGGGCTGCCGGAAGGGGAAGACGCGGCCCGGGCGGCGCTGACCATCCTTGCGGGCTACCATCCCGAAGCCGAGCGGCAGGCGGTCATCATCGAGCACCTGGAGGTCACGGAGCGGCGGCTCCGCGCGGCGGGCCTGGCCGTGCCGCTCTGGATCGCCACGCTGCGGCAGGAAGTGCAGGCCGATCCGCAGTGGCCGTATCCTCCGCCGCGGTCCTGAACCCGGACCCCGCGATTCCCGGTCGCTGCGGCGGATCGCCGGGGCCTTTGCTCGGCCAGGCGAGCACCGCATCGCGACGGGGAGGAGACCGCTCCCACCCGGCAGCAATCACCCGGTCTTCGACAGCGCCTGCAGCGGCGCGGGATCTCGCCTCCCGCGCCGCTGTCTCTTTTTGCGCGTCGTGGCGGTGGCGGGAGGCACGGCTGGCGGGGGGACTTGCACGGACGGCCGGGGCAGGCTAAGCTGCCCAGTGTAAGAATCGCGATTTCGAACGGATTGGACAGCGGCGGGATGGCTGGCGGCGGGCGGAGGCACATGCCTCAGCCTGAGCTGCACGCATCCCTGACGGCTATCCGGCGCGAGGCCGAGCTGGCCCGCGATGCCGGCTCGCTGCGCGCCGTCGCGCGCGAAGCCGGCACCTCTCCCATGGGCCTGCACAACTTTCTCCTGGGCAAGGGAAAGCTGCAGGCGCGCACCGTTCGCAAGCTCAACCTGTGGTATGCACGGCGTATGGCCACGCGCCCGCCGGGAGGTGAGGACGAGGCACGGGCGGCGCTGGCGATCCTTGCGGGCTTCTTTCCCGAGAGCGAGCGCCACCGGGTTCTGCGCAATTCCCTCGACAACCTGGAGCAGGAATTCCGCGAGAGCGGAATGCCCGCGCCCGCGTGGCTGGACCGGCTGCGGAGCGAGCTTCTGCCCTCCGGCTGACGGCCGTCCAGACCGTGCCGGGGTTGAATCCGGCCCCTTTTTCCGCTAGATTGAAGGGCTGAAAGGGGCCTTAGCTCAGCTGGGAGAGCGCCGCATTTGCAATGCGGAGGTCACCGGTTCGATCCCGGTAGGCTCCATCGGAATCATCTCGAAGCGCGCAGCGCGCCCGGACCACGTCGGTCCGGGCGCGCTCGTGTTTTCTGATGAAATCCGTACCCGTCCGCGCTCCTAGGGCCCCGGCTGGTCGCCCCCGACGCCGGCGGTGGCGGCGGGCTCGGCGACGATCCTGCCCACGGCCACCTTGCCGGCGCTCTCCGACCCGCGCAGCAGCTGGTTCTGCTCCAGGAAGGTGTGCAGGTAGCCGTCGATCTGCCGGC
>DASTNU010000660.1:0-6623 GCA_035720605.1 Longimicrobium sp.
CCCTGGGCTCGCGGAGCTCGCCCGGCGGGGCTTCACCCCCACGTGCGCTGCGCGCACCAGCAGACGCGGCCGCCGATCACACCATCACCTCCCTCGCCTTGCGGAGCGCCGCTCATTTCCCCACCGTGCCCGGCGGCGATACGCGCGACGCGCGGCGGCCCCTCCACCCCCTGCACCGCGCGGCATGAGCGGCTTTGCCTCCGTCGTCTTCGACTGCGACTCCACCCTTGTGGCGGTGGAGGGGATCGACGAGCTTTCCGGCCCATTTCGCGACCAGATCCAGGCCCTGACCGAGGCCGCGATGGATGGCTCGGTGCCGCTGGAAGAGGTCTACGGCCGGCGGCTGGAGCTCATCCGCCCGACCCGGGCACGGCTGGACGAGGTGGGCCGCGAATACGTGCACACGCTGGTGCCGCACGCGCGTGAGACGGTGGCGGCGCTGCGCTGGCTGGGAAAGACGGTGCGCATCGTCTCCGGCGGGCTGCTGCCGGCGGTGCAGGCGGTGGCGCGCGAGCTGGGCCTGGGCGCGGACGAGGTGGCGGCGGTGGGGATCAGCTTCGGCGCGGAGGGCGCGTACCGGGAGTTCGAGCGCGAGTCGCCGCTGGCGCGCAGCCAGGGCAAGGCGCAGGTGATCCGCGCGTGGGACCTTCCCCGCCCCGTGCTGCTGGTGGGCGACGGCGCCACGGACCTGGAGGCGCGGCCGGCGGTGGACGCCTTTGCCGCGTACATGGGCGTGGCGTACCGTCCTGCCGTGGCGGAAGGGGCGGACTTCGTGCTGCGCGAGGCGAGCCTGGCCCCCATCCTGGCCATCGCCTGCTCGAAGGACGAGCTCGCGCGGCTGGCGGAGAGCCCGTGGCCGGAGCTGGCGAGCGCCGCGACGGATCCGCGGTAGCATCGGGAAAGGGAGACGGGCAGGGCTCTCGCTGCGTCCGCAAGGCCCTCTCCCCCGCCCGGCCTTTCGCTCGTTCCTCGCGACGGCGGGCGACCCCTCCCCCAACTTCGGGGGAGGGGTGGTGGGGGAGGGATCTCAATGGAATGGATAGGGTGGTGCAGCGGCAGGCGCCCCCCATCCCCGGCCCGATATCGTCCGGAGCGCGCTCGAATCCTCACCCTCCCCCCCGGAGTTGGGGGAGGGGGCCCCCGCGGGCGCAGTGAGAGGCCCGTTGACGCTCCCACCCGTCGGGCGCCATCAACCCTGAACGCGATACGCACCGTGAACACGATGCTGGACCTGCCGCCGCGGACGGAGTTCGGCCGCTTCTTTCTTCCCGGGCCCACCGAGGTGCACCCGGAGGTGCTCGCGGCCATGGCGCGGCCCGTCATCGGCCACCGCGGCCCGGAGCTGTCTGCCCTGCTGCGCGCGGCGGACCCCGTGCTGCGCGACCTGTTCCGCACCTCGCGCCCCGTCTACGTCGCCAGCTCGTCCGCCACCGGGTTCATGGAGGCCGCGGTGCGCAACGGCGTGCGGCGCCGGGCGCTGGCGCTGGTGAACGGCGCCTTCAGCGAGCGCTTTCGCGACCTGGTGACGGAGTGCGGGCGCGAGGTGGAGACGTACGACGCCGCCCCCGGCGAGGCGCACACCCCCGACGAGGTGTTCCGGCGCCTCTCCGCCGGCGGCTTCGACGCGGTGACGATCGTCCACTCGGAGACCTCGACGGGCGTGCTGGACCCGCTGGTGGAGATCGCCGAGGCGGTGCGGCGCGCGGAGACGGAGACGGGCGACGAGATCCTGCTGCTGGTGGACGGCGTCACCAGCGTGGGCGGGATGCTGGTGGAAGCGGAGACCTGGGGGGTCGACTTCCTGCTCACCGGCTCGCAGAAGGCGATGGCGCTGCCGCCGGGGCTGGCCTTCGGGGCGGCGTCGGAGCGGATGATGGAGCGCGCCCGCGGCATTCCCGGCCGCGGCCAGTACTTCGACCTGCTGGAGTACGACCGCTTCTGGCGCAAGCACCAGACGCCCACCACCCCGGCCGTGCCGCTGCTGTACGCGCTGCTGGCGCAGACGGAGCGTATCCGCGCCGAGGGGGTGGAGGCGCGCGCGCGGCGGCACTGGACCATGGCGGAGCGGGCGTGGGAGTGGGTGCAGGAGAGGGGGCCGCGCCGGGGCCTTTCCCTCTTCGCGCCCCCCGGCCGGCGCTCGCCCACGGTGACCACCATCGCCGTGGAGGAAGGGAGGATGCCGGGGACGGAGATCTGCGGGCGGATGGCGGAGCGCGGGTGGACGCTGGGGAGCGGCTACGGCAGGCTCAAGGACGCCACCTTCCGCATCGGCCACATGGGCGACCACACCGTGGAGGAGCTGGACGCGCTGCTGGCGGTGCTGGAGGAGGTGCTGGGATGACGGAGCGCTATCGCGTGCTGGTGACGGACGAGATCGATCCCGAGGGCGTGGCCCTGCTGCGCGCCCATCCCGCCATCGACGTGGTGGAGAAGCCCACCCGGCCGCTGGCCGAGGTGCTGGAGGAGATCGGCGAGTACGACGCCTTCATCGGCCGCAGCGCCACCCGCGTGAACCGCGAGCTGATGCAGCGCGGCGAGCGGCTGCGGGTCATCGGCCGCGCGGGGGTGGGGGTGGACAACGTGGACGTGGCCACCGCCACGGAGCTGGGGATCGCCGTCATCAACGCCCCCGGCGGCAACACCGTCTCCGTGGCCGAGCTGGCGTTCGGCGTGCTGATCGGCCTTGCCCGCAACCTGCCGCAGGCGTGGACCTCCATGCACGACGGCCGCTGGGACCGCTCGCGGCTGGGCGGGGTGGAGCTGCGCGGAAAGACCATCAGCATCGTCGGGGTGGGGCGCATCGGCAGCGAGATGGCGCGGCGGGCGCGGGCGTTCGCCATGACCGCCGTAGGCTACGATCCGTACGTGAGCCCCGGCCGCTTCGAGGAGCTGGGGATCGAGCGGATGGACCGCCTGTCCGACGCGCTGGACCGGGCGGACGTGCTGACGGTGCACGTGCCGCTGACGGCGGAGACGCGGGGGATGATCGGCGCGGGGGAGCTGGCGCGGCTGCCGCGGCACGCCTTCGTGCTGAACCTGGCCCGCGGCGGCGTGGTGGTGGAGGACGCGCTGGTGGAGGCGCTCGGGGCCGGCCGCATTGGCGGGGCCGCGCTGGACGTGTTCGAGCACGAGCCGCTGCCGGCCGACCACCCGCTGCGCGCCATCCCCAACCTGGTGCTCACGCCGCACCTGGGCGCCAGCACGCGCGACGCCCAGCGCAACGTGGCCATCGAGGCGTGCGAGGCGGTGCGCGACGCGCTGGTGACCGGCGACCTGAGCGCGGCGATGAACGCCATCAGCGTGGGCGGCGCGGCCATGCAGGAGCTGCGGCCGCTCCTCACCCTGGCGAACCGGCTGGGCCGGCTGGGGCGCGCGCTGGTGCCGGGCGCCCTCACCTCGCTGGAGGTGCGCTACACCGGCACCCGGGCCGAGGCGCCGCGGCCGCTGCTGCTGGCCGCGCTGCAGGGCGCGCTGCGCGACGTGGTGGAGCGCCGCGCCATCAACCTGGTGAACGCGCACCACGTGGCGGCGGAGCGGGGGATCGAGACGGCCAGCACGCACGTGGACGGGCGCGGCGAGCTGGGCGAGGAGATCGAGGTGCGGCTGGAGGGCGGCGAGCGCAGCATCCGGGTGGGCGGCGCCGTGCTGGGGGAGTCGCACGGGCGCATCATCCGCATCGGCCCGTTTCGCGTGGACGTGGCGCCGCGCGGGGTGATGGTGGTGCTGCGCAACCGCGACGTCCCCGGCGTCATCGGCCGGGTGGGGACGCTGCTGGGCGAGGCCGGCGTGAACATCGCCGAGTACCACCAGGCGCGCCTGCAGGTGGGCGGCGAGGCGCTGGCCGCCATCTCGGTCGACAGCCGCATCCCCGAGGAAGTGCTCGCGCACCTGGCCAGCCAGCCGGAGATCCTGGAGGTGCGGCAGGTGGAGATGGAGTGAGAGGGTGAGGGGGTGAGGGGGTCGGCGGAGCGTTTCCGCTTCCATCAGTGAAAAACGACCGGCTGCCTTCCGAGGGGAAGCAGCCGGTTCGTCTTGCGGACGAGGCGGGTCGGATCAGGGTAGTTTCAGCTCGACGGTACCAGGCCTGCCGCGCCCGATGTCCGTGCGCGGGTTCGGCCGGTACACCTTGGCGATGAACGGAGGTTGGTGCTCGTCCAGGAACGCGGTGATGCGCGGGAGCGTGTTGATGAAGTTGGCGGCAAGCTCCGCCGCGGGCGCGTCTACGCCGATGAGGATGAAGAGCGCCGCACCGGAGTTCATCACCGCGTCGCGCTCCAGGGGCGTACGCAGGATGTTCTGGTCGGCGCTCAGGATGATCCAGCCGCGCGAGGCAACGGCGGGGAGCCACTCCGCGTCCGGTGCGTCGGATGCAAAGTGGTCCACGTGCCGGTGGGACGGTCAGGCCGGCCTGTCGCAGCAGGTCGGGAAAGATCGCGCCGCCGAGGTCCCGGTCGGTGAAGAACTCCACCGCTCAGGCGGCATTCTCGAAGACGACCGCCTCCTCCACCTGCCCGGGGGTAATGCCGTAGTCGAGCGCGAGATCTGCCACGCTCTCTCCCGCGTCGATGCGCTGCGCGATGGCTGCCGTCGTTACCCCGGCGCCGGCCAGCATCGGCCGGCCGAACGACACGCACGGGTCGATGACCACCGGCCGGCGTCCGTCCTCCTCTCCCGTGGAGAGGAACGGGTACAGCCGGATCGGGAGTGCCCGGTCGTCGCGTTCCACCCGCCGCAGGTGCGCCTCCAGCACCTTCTTGATCGCAAGCTGTCCGGAGCGGCTCAGGTTGATCAGCTGTCCGTACTGCTCCAGGAACAACTCCCCCGCGCTGGTCAGCAACTCCGCGCTCAACAGCAGGCGCTGGATGCCGAGCTCGCGCTCCGCGTAGTCCAGCGCCTGCCGCACGTGGCTGATGGGAATGCCGTGCTGTGTGCGGAGCGCCCGCAGCACGTGCGCTTCCACCAGGTTCACGAACGAGAGCCGCAGCACCCCCTTGCCCGTAGGCTTGATCAGCGGCTCGAACGATCCAACGCCATCCTGGCGTGGATACGTGCGCCCCACCAGCCACGACCGCAGCGTCGCGGGCGGGATGTGGAGGTAGCGGGCCGCTTCGGCAAGCCCGTATGCCGGCAGGGTGCGAGGATCGCGACCGCCGTACAACGAGAATCGGGGCATGAAGCACGGAGTCCTGAGGAGAGTCCGAATCGGGACCGGTCGAAAACTGATGGGTTCGGCTTGTTTCGCCAGTGCCTCGTGCGTCCGCGAATGACAAAGCTCGTGTGCTGGCGCATTCGGCGTTGAGAACGCCGCACCAGAAGCCGGGCAACGGCAAACCTCAGTCGTTGGCTGCTTCAGCGCCCATCGCCGGCGCGCGGAGCTCCGCGAGAAGGTTCAGGACCATCTTGCGAACGGGGCCCATCAGCGGAAGGGTGGAGAGGGCGATGAGGCGGGCGACCAGGTCGGTGGTGCGCTCCATCAGCCGCCAGGTGCGCACGCGGCCGGGGGAGCGGTCGTGGATCCAGAAGAGCACGATCCCCATGTGGTACGTCCACAGCAGCTCCGGCAGCTCCGCCTCCAGCTCCTTCGGGAGCTTGCGGTCCTCCGCGCCGCGCACCACCTCGGCGAACAGGTCCGTCGCCTCGCGCCGCGCGGGGAGCGACTCCTCGCTGAACGGGTTCAGCGGGCTCTCCGGGTCCGCCGCGGTGCGGAAGAGGATGCCGCTGAAGCGGTGGTACGGCTCGATGGTGCGCAGCTTGGCCGCCATCACCCCCCGCAGCCGGCCGTGCAGGGTGCGCTCGGTGCGCAGCGCCTCCTCCGCCTCCGCCAGGTGCTCCTGGTGCGTGCGGCCGTAGAACGCCTGGATGAGCTGTTCCTTGCCGCTGAAGTAGTAGTACGCGCTCCCCAGCGCCACCCCCGCCCGCTCGGCGATGGCGCGCATGGTGGTCTCCTCGTACCCCCGCTCGCGAAACAGCTCCAGCGCCGTCTCCAGGATCAGCGCGCGCGTCTGCTCGCCCTTCGCGGTCCTGCCCGCCGCCTCGGCCATCCGTCCTCCGTGTTCGCGTACAGGCTCAAGCTGCCGCCGAACGCCGCCGCGGCGCAACCGGCGCTTGCCATCCGCCGCCGCGGCTTCGAAGTTCGGGACAGGTGATCGGGGATGACGAGCCATTCAGCGCGGAGGCGACGATGCGGGCAACGTACCACACGCTGGACGTGTTCACGGACCGGGTGTTCGGCGGCAACCCGCTGGCCGTGTTTCCGGATGCCGGAGACGTTCCGCCGGAGACCATGCAGTCCATCGCGCGGGAGCTGAACCTCTCCGAGACGGTGTTCGTCACCGGCGCGGAGGGAGCTTCGTTCACCATCCGCATCTTCAACCCGGCGTTCGAGATGCCGTTCGCGGGGCACCCAACCGTGGGCACGGCGATGCTGCTGGCGATGCTGGGGCGGGTGCCGGGGGACGGGCGCGTCGCGCGGCTGGTGCTGCGCGAGGGCGTGGGCCCGGTGCCGGTGGAGGTGCGGATGGAGGACGGCCGTCCCGTGTTCGCGACCTTCGCCGCGCCGGGGGTGCCCGAGACCGGTCCGCCGCCCCCCGCGCCCGGCGCGGTCGCGCAGGTGCTTTCCCTCG
>DASTNU010000661.1:0-9308 GCA_035720605.1 Longimicrobium sp.
GGACGAACCCCGCGAGCGTCATCCCCGCCTGCTCCGCCAGCGCCACGGCCAGGCTGCTGGGCGCGGAAACGCCCGCCAGCACCGGCACGCCGGCGCGCGCCGCCTTCTGCACCAGCTCGAAGCTCGTCCGCCCGCTCACCAGCACGATCGATTCCGCCAGCGGCACCTCGCCCTGCAGCAGCGCGGCGCCCACCAGCTTGTCCATGGCGTTGTGGCGGCCCACGTCCTCGCGAATGCGCACCATCCCGCCATCCGCGGTGAACTGGGCGGCGGCGTGCAGGCCCCCGGTCCGCTCGAAGACGCGCTGCGCCTCCCGCAGCTTTCCCGGCAGCGAGACCAGCACCGCGGGATCCACCTCCAGCGCGCTCTCGATCCGCGCGCACGCCGGCCCCATCGCCGCCTCGATGGACGCCTTGCCGCAGACGCCGCAGCTGGAGGTCGCGTAGAAGTTGCGCGCCAGGGCGGCGGGATCGAAGGGCGCGCCCCGCGCCAGCACCACGTTCACCACGTTGTACCGCTGCTCCGCGTCCGTGCAGTAGCGGATGGCGGCGATGGATTCCGCCCCGCCGACCAGCCCCTCGCCGAAGAGGAACCCCGCCGCCAGCTCGAAGTCCGCCCCCGGCGTCCGCATCGTCACGGAGACCCGATGCCCCGCCTCGTCCACCGGCCGATCCGCATCCTCCGCGTGGACGACGCGGATCTCCAGCGGCTCCTCCACCGCCAGCAGGTCGTCGCGCGCGCGCCGCGCCGCGCCGTCCGTCCCGACGGTGACGCGCTCGATGAGGCGCCGCGCGGTGCTTCCCGGGCGCACGGCTACACCGCCGCGCCGGTGAGCCGCTCCGCCTGCGCGGCGGTCTCGCGGTACACCAGCCGCTCGTCCACGCCCACCACGTCCACCTCGCTGGTCGCGGGCTCCACCGTCACCGGCACCATCTTGCTGGACGGCGTGTTGCTCCCCTTCGCCCGGCTGCCGACGGGGACCAGGACGTTCGCCTCGGGAAAGTAGGCGGCGGCGCACCCCCGCGGCACGTCGTAGGCGACGGCGCGAAAGCGCGGGGCCATGCGCTCGCGGCCGTCCGCGCCGCGCGAGCGCACGTCCACCCAGTCTCCGGGGCGCAGGCCGCGCTCCGCGATGTCGTCGGGGTGCATCAGCACCACCCGCCGCGCCTGCTTGATGCCGCGGTAGCGGTCGTCCAGCCCGTAGATGGTCGTGTTGAACTGGTCGTGCGAGCGGATGGTGAACAGCCGCAGCTCGCCGTCGCGCAGGCGGATGTCGGGCGTGGGGACGACGACGAAGTTGGCCCGCCCCGTCTGCGTGTTCCACTCGCGGTGCGCGGCGGCGTTGCGCAGGACGAATCCGCCCGGCTCGCGCACGCGGCGGTTGTACCCTTCGAACCCCGGCACCACCCGCTCGATGCGGTCGCGAATGCGGTCGTAGTCCGCCGCCAGCGCGTCCCAGTCCACCCCGCCGCCCTCCGGCAGCGCCGCCTTCGCCACCCCGGCGACGATGGCGACCTCGCTCTTCAGCTGCGGCGACGCGGGCCTGTTGCGGCCGCGGGAGACGTGGACGACGGACATGGAGTCCTCCACCGTCACCAGCTGCGGGCCGCCCGCCTGCACGTCCGCCTCCGTCCGCCCCAGGCAGGGCCAGATCATCACCTCGCGTCCCGCGGTGACGTGCGTGCGGTTCAGCTTGGTGGTGACGTGGACCGCAAGGTCGACCGACTTCAACCCCTCCGCCACCAGCGCCGTGTCGGGCGAGGCGCTGAGGAAGTTGCCGCCCACCGCCATGAAGAAGCGAAGGCGCCCCTGCGCCATCGCCTCGATGGCGTGGACCACGTCCAGCCCCGTCTCTCGCGGCGCCGTGAAGCCGAACTCCGCCTCCAGCCGGTCGATCCACTCGGGCACCCGGTAGTTGATGCCGACGGTGCGGTCGCCCTGCACGTTGCTGTGCCCGCGCACGGGGCAGGGCCCCGCGCCCGGACGCCCCACGTTGCCGCGCAGCAGCAGCAGGTTGCTGCAGGCGATGACGTTGTCCACCGCGTTCTCGTGCTGCGTGAGCCCCATCGCCCAGCAGAGGATGGTGGCGCGGGAGCGGATGTAGACGTCCGTGGCCTGGCGGATCTCGTCCTGCGTCAGCCCGCTCTGCCCGGCGATCTCCGTCCACGGGGTGGCGTCCAGGTCCGCCACCAGCTCCTCGAACCCCGTGCAGTGCGCGCGGATGAAGCCGTGGTCGAACACGCGGCCGCGGTCGCGCCGCTCCGCCTCCAGCATCTGCTTCATGACCCCCTTGAGCACCGCCACGTCGCTGCCGGGCTTCGCCTGCAGGTAGACGGAGGCGATCTCGGTTCCGCGGCCCAGCAGCGTGGCGCCCACCTCCTGCGGATGGACGAAGCTCACCAGCGCCCGCTCGCGCAGGGGGTTGATGACCACGATCTCCGCCCCGCGGCGCCGCGCCTCCTGCAGCACCGACATCATCCGGGGATGGTTGGTTCCCGGGTTCTGCCCGATGATGAAGATGGCGTCGGCCTTCGCGAAGTCGTCCAGCTGCACCGCCCCCTTGCCGATCCCCATGGTCTGCTTGAGCCCCACGCCGCTGGACTCGTGGCAGAGGTTGGAGCAGTCGGGAAAGTTGTTGGTCCCGTACATCCGCCCGAAGAGCTGGTACAGGAACGCGGCTTCGTTGCTGGTGCGGCCGCTGGTGTAGAACGCCGCCTGGCCGGGATCGGGCAGGCCGCGGAGAAACTGGCCCGCCCTGGCGAACGCCTCGTCCCAGCCGATGGGCTGAAAGTGGCGGCTCCCTTGGCGCAGGATGACCGGCTGGGCCACGCGGCCCTGCTGCTCCAGCCAGTAGTCGCTCATCCGCACCAGGTCGTCCACGCTGTAGCGCGCGAAGAACTCCGCCCCCACCCGCTTGCTGGTCGCCTCCGCGGCGATCGCCTTCGCCCCGTTCTCGCAGAACTCGAACGACGAGCGCTCGCCGGGCTCGGGCTCCGGCCAGGCGCAGCCGGGGCAGTCCACGCCCTGGTCCTGGTTCAGCAAGCGCAGCGCCTTCGCGGCCGGGATGATGGCCTTTTCGCGCCTGAGCTGGCGGGTGGTGCTGGTGAGCGCGGCCATGCCGCCGGCGGGCTTGCCGCCGGGGGCGTGCGCGGGCTGGGGGACGGGCTTGCTGGCCATGGTACGCGACTGCTCGGGGGCTGCGTAAACGCTTGCGTCGAAAGGTGTGCGGGGCCGCCGGGCGGGGCAAGGGGCGGACCGCGTGGAGATTGCGGAACGTCCCGCGCCGGGTGATCATCAAGGGCTCCGACTCCATCGCCAACAGCGACCGACATCCATGAAGAAGATCATTGCCGCCGCGCTCGCGTCCCTCGTCCTCTCCGGCGCAGAGACCACGCACGCCCAGACCACCCCGCGCGACACCACCCCGGCCGCCGTGCGCGATTCCACCCCGGCCGTCGTGCGCGACACCACCCCGGTCGTCGTGCGCGATTCCGCCGCGGCCACCGCGGAGCTCGCGGGACCCTATCGCACCGACGCGGTGCCGCAGCCCACCGCGGCGTGCGTCCGCCAGGTGCGCAGGATCCCTCCTCCGCCTTCGCCGCGCAGCTTTCGCCGCCAGTTCCCGCTCGCGGCCGTGGGCTCCATCGTCGGCTGGTTCGTCGGCGACCGCATCGTGGGGCCGAAAGGGAGCCCGCTGGTGATCCTGTCCGGCTCCACGCTGGGGGCGATCGCCGGCTCGCACATCCAGGCGGCCGGCGAGGGCCACGCGAACCTGGGCCGCTCCGTGGTGGGCGGCGTGCTGGGAAGCCTTCCCGCGGGCGCCATCCTGTACCTGAACCACATGGACATCTACGACGAGGCCGAGACCCTCACCCGCGGCGTGGTCCCGGTGCTGGGCGGCTCCGTTCAGGCCGCCGTGACCGCGGGCGCCACCTCCAGCCCGCTGCAGCCCGCGCGCATCCAGATCATCGAGTGCCCGCATCCCCCTCCGGCGATCACCCCCAGCAACCCCTGACGCGCGCGGGTGACACGAAAGAAGCCGGCCCCACGACATCGCGGGGCCGGCTTCTGCTCCTGCTTCGGACGCGCCGGCGCGAGCCGCCGGCACCCCCCATCCCCGGCCCTTCCCCCACGAACTGCGTGGGGGAAGGGTGACGCGCGACGAGCCTGCCGGAGCGCACTCGAATTCTCCCCTCTCCGCGAGGAACGAGCGGGGCGGGGCCGGGGGGAGGGGCCCCTACGACACCGTCACCCCGTACACCTTCGGAGTCGCGGAGCCGAAGCTGGCGGTCACCGTCGCCGTGCCGATGCGTACGCCGAGAACGGTGCCGTTCCGCTCGTCCCACGGGCTCACGTAGACGCTGCCGGAGCCGTCGCTGCTGCTCCACGAGACCGAGCCGCTGTTGACTACCGCGCCCGTCCAGTCATATACGACGGCGACGTGGTTCTGCGTGCCGCTGTGCGGGATAGACGTGTTGCCGGTCACCGCGACCCATCCGTTGGGGTGCTGCACCGGCGTCGACACGGATACCGTGTACGTCCACGACGTCACGGTGCTGGGCACGTTGAAGATCCAGTCCGGCGTGGCACCCGTGGTTTCCGTCGGCTCCACGACCTCGTAGTACTCCCAGTACGGCTGGTTCGGCGCCGTATGCGTCTTGTAGCCGGTGGGATTGTTGACGGTCACCGACCCCGATCCGCCGGTCACCGTGATGTTGGTGACGAAGGCGCGGGTGGAGTCGGAGTTGATGCCGTTGTGCGTCCCGATCCGCTGGCCGATGTCGTTGCGGATGCCGGTGAAGTAGTGCTGCCGCTGGTTGGCGGCGTCGTAGAACGACGGGCTGATCACCAGGCCGAACTGCGACGTGTTGAGCGTCACCCGCGTGGCGCTGGCGCCCAGCGGGGCCGGCTCGCCGCAGCGCGTGGTCTCCGCCACCATGTCCACGTGGCAGGTAACGGTGCCCAGCACCTTCTCCCCTTCGCCCACGACGGGCGCGTTGGCCGCCGCGGGCACGGTCGTCAGGTCGTCGCAGGCGGCCGCCAGCAGGAGTGCGGCCAGGCCGAGTGCCTGAATGCGGGAATTCCTCATGATGCCTCCGGGGAATGAGGGGAAGGGATCGCGCGTGGCAGTTGATGCGCGTGAGTTACAATCTGAGACCAATTGATCTTTTTTGCAATAATTTTCTCAAAATGTGTGCTTCTGACACAGGCGTCGTTTTTCGCCGTTTCTCAAGTGGGAGCCCAGCCCCACATGCAGTACCGATGTCGCCGCGCCCAGTGGTCGGAGCCCTGTTCGGTGACGCGACGGCGGCGCCGGGACGGAGCTCATGGCAGTTCCGGCGGCGGGTTTACCCGCCCAGGCGCGAAGGCGGCATTCCCGCAGGAAGGTCGGTCTCGCACCGCGTGGAGCGCATGAATTCGCCGCTGGGAATTCGCGATGTCCGACTGCGCGGACCGCTCCTGCCGCCCGCCAGCCGGCGTGCACCGAGACTGACCCCAATCAGTCGAAGCCCCGCGCAGTTTGCGGGGCTTTCCGCCGTCGTTGCCGCGGCTTCAGCCGCCTGGGCGAGGGGCCGGATCTGCGTTTCAGAACCGGCCTCCAGGCGCGGACGGTAGATTCCTCGGTCGCGCTCAAGAATCGGTGGAAGGGAAGATTTTGCCCGGCGCTCCCTCGGAATGACAATCTGTGGTGTTGGGCAGTCGAAGCCCCGCGCAGTTTGCGGGGCTTTCCGCAGTTGTTGCGGCGGGTTCACCCGCTCAGGCTGGGGAGCCGGCTGCTGGCGCGACCCTCTCCTCCCTCTCCTAACTCCCGATCCCACATCGCCTTACTCGCGCCCACCACCCAGCCTCCCCACCCGATCGGGCAGGGTTCCGCCGCCACGCGGAGAGTGCGCGCTACCGCACAGGAAGCGTGCTTGTCGACATCCTGAGGTGTGTGAGCGGTGCTCATGGAACCACTGTTGCTAGACAGTCCTCCGGCTCCGCCTCCGCGACGCGCGCGGACGCGGCTGGTAAGGGCTGGAGACGCATCGCCACGAATTCACGGAGACACCCGCATGTCGGCAGTACTGGAGACGGCGCCGCAGGTGGAGGGCGTCCGCGTGCTGGGCGAGGGGAACGGGGTGAAGGCGCGGGTGCTCACGCCCCAGGCGCTGGAGTTCGTCGTGGCGCTGCACCGCCGCTTCGACCCCACCCGGCGGGAGCTGCTGGCCGCGCGCCAGGAGCGCCAGCTGTGGCTGGACGCGGACGGCGAGCCGTCGTTCCCGGAAGAGACGGCGCACGTCCGCGAGGGCGACTGGAGCGTGGCGCCCTGCCCGGCGGACCTGCAGGACCGGCGAGTGGAGATCACCGGGCCCACCGACGCCAAGATGGTGATCAACGCCCTCAACTCGGGGGCGAGCTGCTTCATGGCGGACTTCGAGGACGCGCTCTCGCCCACCTGGAAGAACGTGCTGGAGGGGCAGGCCAACCTGATGGACGCTGTCCGCCGCACCCTGTCGCTGGACGCGGGCGGCAAGCAGTACCGGCTGAACGAGCAGCTCGCGACGCTCATCGTCCGCCCGCGGGGGTGGCACCTGCCGGAGCGCCACGTCCTGGTGGACGGCGAGCCGATCAGCGCGTCGCTCTTCGATTTCGGGCTCTTCTTCTTCCACAACGCCAGGGAGCTGATCGGCCGCGGCAGCGGGCCGTACTTCTACCTGCCGAAGCTGGAGAGCCACCGCGAGGCGCGGCTGTGGAACGACGTGTTCAACGCCGCGCAGGACGCGCTGGGCATTCCCCGCGGGACCATCCGCGCCACGGTGCTCATCGAGACCATCCTGGCCGCGTTCGAGATGGACGAGATCCTGTACGAGCTGCGCGACCACGCCGCGGGGCTCAACGCCGGCCGGTGGGACTACATCTTCAGCGTCATCAAGAAGTTCCGTAACCGCGGCGACTTCGTGCTGCCGGACCGGGCGCAGGTCACCATGGCAGTGCCGTTCATGAAGTGCTACGCAGAGCTGCTGGTGAAGACCTGCCACCGCCGCGGCGCGCACGCCATGGGCGGCATGGCCGCGTTCATCCCCAGCCGCCGCGACGCGGAGGTCAACGAGCGGGCCCTGGCGAAGGTGCGCGAGGACAAGGCGCGCGAGGCGGGGCAGGGCTTCGACGGCACCTGGGTGGCGCACCCGGACCTGGTGCCCGTCGCGCGCGCGGAGTTCGACAGGGCGCTCGGAGACCGGCCCAACCAGAAGGACGTGACGCGCGGCGAGGTGGACGTGAAGCCGCAGGCACTGCTGGAGACCGGGATCGTGGGCGGGCAGATCACCGAAGAGGGCGCGCGCCTCAACATCAACGTGGCGCTGCAGTACATCGAGAGCTGGCTCAAGGGGAACGGCGCGGCGGCGCTGCACAACCTGATGGAAGACGCCGCCACCGCCGAGATCAGCCGCGCGCAGCTGTGGCAGTGGATCCGCCACCGCGCGCCGATCCTGAACGACGGCGACGGCGACGGCTTCTTCACCCCCGACGACTACGTCCGCATCCGCACCGCGGAGATGGAGGCGCTGCGGGCCGAGCGGGACGACGCGCGCCCCCTGGAGCAGGCGTGCGAGCTGCTGGACGAGCTGGTGCTGGGAGACGAGTTCACCGAGTTCCTGACCCTTCCGGCCTACCAGGTCCTGGCCTGAGGCGCGGGCCGACACCGACGTACGGAGAATCGACCCATGGACGAACGTTTCGACGCGCAGGTCAAGGAGCTGAGCATCCGGTGGATGACGGACCCGCGCTGGCAGGGCGTCACACGCCCGTACAGCGCGGACGAGGTGGTGAAGCTGCGCGGCTCGCTGCTGGTGGAGCACACCCTTGCCCGGCACGGCGCGGAGCGGCTGTGGAAGGCGCTGCACGCGGACGAGCCCGTGCGCACCTTCGGCGCGCTGACCGGCGCGCAGGCGGTGCAGATGGTCAGGGGCGGGCTGCAGGCCATCTACCTGAGCGGCTGGCAGGTGGCGGGCGACAACAACCTCAGCGGGCAGACGTACCCGGACCAGTCGCTCTACCCCAGCAACAGCGTACCCGCCGTGGTGCGGCGGCTGAACAACGCGCTGATGCGCGCGGACCAGGTGGAGTGGGCGGAAAAGGGCGAGCGGCAGCGAGACTGGCTGGTGCCCATCGTCGCCGACGCGGAGGCGGGCTTCGGTGGGCCGCTGCACGCCTTCGAGCTGACCAGACAGATGGTGGAGGCGGGCGCCGCGGGGGTGCACTTCGAGGACCAGCTGGCGTCGGAAAAGAAGTGCGGGCACCTGGGCGGCAAGGTGCTGGTCCCCACCTCGCAGTTCGAGCGGACGCTGATCGCGGCGCGGCTGGCGGCCGACGTGCTGGACGTGCCGGCGATCCTCATCGCCCGCACCGACGCGGACAGCGCCACCCTGCTCACCAGCGACGTGGACGAGCGCGACCGCGGGTTCATCACCGGCGAGCGCACGGCGGAGGGGTACTTCCGGGTGCGCGGCGGGCTGGAGAGCGCCGTGGCCCGCGCGCGCTCGTACGCGCCGTACGCGGACCTGCTGTGGATGGAGACCAGCACGCCCGACCTGGACGAGGCCCGCCGCTTCGCCGAAGCGGTGCACGCGGAGTTCCCGGGAAAGATGCTGGCGTACAACTGCTCGCCCAGCTTCAACTGGAGCAAGCACCTGGACGCGTACACCATCGCCAAGTTCCAGCGCGAGCTGGGGGCGATGGGGTACCGCTTCCAGTTCATCACGCTGGCCGGGTGGCACCTGATCAACCTGCACACCTTCGAGCTGGCGCAGGCGTACGGCGAGCAGGGGATGCCGGCGTACGTATCCCTGCAGGAGCAGGAGTTCGCGCTGGAGTCGGCGGGGTACACGGCGACGAAGCACCAGCGCGAGGTGGGCGCCGGCTACTTCGACCAGGTGCTGATGACGGTCACCGCCGGGCAGGCCTCCACCGCGGCGCTGGAAGGCTCCACCGAGCAGGCGCAGTTCGCCTGATCGGCGGTTCGGTGGATGTACGGTTGATGGACGGAAGGGCTCCCACGGTGGGGGCCTTTTTCGCTTCGGAAGGCGGTGTGGCTGAGCGAGTGAACTCGCCGCAACGACGGCGGAAAGCCCCGCAAACTGCGCGGGGCTTCAACTGCACGATGATGCCGCGGCGCCGCGGCTACAGTCCGCGCAGGCGGACTTCGTGATGTTGCAGCAGCGGTTTCAATTCAACCGCCGGGCGAGGGGCGAGCGAGACCAGCAGGTGTTGATCCCGCCAGCTCTCTCCCGGGCGGCTGAAGCCGCGGCAACGACGGCGGAAAGCCC
>DASTNU010000662.1:0-2187 GCA_035720605.1 Longimicrobium sp.
AGCAGCTCAGCGGACAGCTTGCGCACGACGCGACGCAGGTGTTGGGACAGCTCACGCACGTGTCCAGGTCCGACGGACAGGTCACGCAGGTGTCCTGGTCGCAGGTGGGGCCGCTGTCGTTGCCGCGCACCGTGCCACGGCGCTCCGAGGCCTCGTCCGTGGTGGGGAACGACTCGACGGCCAGCTGCTCCAGGCTCAGGGTCACCTTTTTCATGATTCACCTCGATGCGGGATGTGGAAGGAGCGGCCGAGGGTAGGACGGGCCGCAAAGCGCATTATGCGTCATCGCCCGCACGAAACGCCAGCAAACAGATGCCGAAGGGGCGAATTACGGGGCGGAGGGCCGGTCCGGCGTGACGAGCGGCGATGGGCAGGGAAGGGCGGCGGGAACGGGCGGCGGGGGGTTGACCGGGGGCGGAAAACCCCTTACTTTTCCCGGTCTGTCGCGCAACCCGTGGTTGGCGACGGCGGGGACCCACCGGTCCTCGCTGATTTTTTCGTCTTCGTTCCTGGCACGATCCCAAGTATGCCGACGATCAACCAGCTGGTCCGCAAGGGTCGGGAAGCGCTCGAGCAGAAGAGCAAGTCGCCCGCCATGCGCAACAACCCCCAGAAGCGCGGGGTGTGCACGCGCGTCTACACCACGACGCCGAAGAAGCCCAACTCGGCCCTCCGGAAGGTGGCGCGTGTCCGGCTGACGTACGGCACCGAGGTCACGGCCTACATTCCCGGCGAGGGGCACAACCTGCAGGAGCACAGCATCGTGCTCATCCGGGGCGGCCGCGTGAAGGACCTGCCGGGCGTGCGCTACCACATCATCCGCGGCACGCTGGACGCCTCGGGCGTCAACGACCGCCGCCAGAGCCGCTCCAAGTACGGCGCCAAGCGTCCCAAGGCGGGTGCCGCCGCGGGCAAGGGCGCGCCGGCCAAGGGCGGGAAGGGGAAGAGGTAAGCCATGAGCCGCCGCACTCGCGCCGTCAAGCGCTCCATCATCCCCGATCCCGTCTTCGGGTCGGAGGTGGTCACCAAGTTCGTGAACACCCTCATGCTGGACGGCAAGAAGTCCACCGCCGAGGGGATCTTCTACGACGCCATGAAGGTGCTGGAGGAGCGCACCGGCCAGCCGGCCGAGACGGTCTTCAAGCAGGCGCTGAACAACGCCAAGCCCGTGCTCGAGGTGAAGAGCCGCCGCGTGGGCGGCGCCACCTACCAGGTGCCGGTGGAGGTTCGCCCGGAGCGCCGGCAGGCGCTCGCCATGCGCTGGCTGGTGGGCTACGCCCGCGCCCGCGGCGAAAAGACCATGGCCGACCGCCTGGCCGCGGAGCTGCTGGCCGCCTCGCGCAACGAGGGGGCGACCATCAAGAAGAAGGACGACACGCACCGCATGGCCGAGGCCAACAAGGCCTTCGCGCACTATCGCTGGTAACCGGCCGGGGCCGCGCTGGCCCCGCCCAGGACTGCAACGGACGGAACGCGGCGGCGCGCGAGCGGAGGGAAATCCCGCTCCCGCGCCCCCGCATTTTCCGCTAAACGGATAGACGAACGACCATGGCCCGCACCACGCCGCTCGAGAAGTACCGCAACATCGGCATCATGGCGCACATCGATGCCGGCAAGACGACCACGACCGAGCGCATCCTGTACTATACCGGCCGTACGCACAAGATCGGCGAGGTGCACGAGGGTGCGGCCACCATGGACTGGATGGAGCAGGAGCAGGAGCGCGGCATCACCATCACGTCGGCCGCCACCACCTGCCAGTGGAACCGGTTCGGCGAGACGTACCGCATCAACATCATCGACACGCCGGGGCACGTGGACTTCACCGTCGAGGTGGAGCGCAGCCTTCGCGTGCTGGACGGCGCCGTCTGCGTGTTCGACGCGGTGGCCGGCGTGGAGCCGCAGTCGGAGACGGTGTGGCGCCAGGCCGACAAGT
This sequence comes from Longimicrobium sp., assembly GCA_035720605.1. GTDB lineage: Bacteria > Gemmatimonadota > Gemmatimonadetes > Longimicrobiales > Longimicrobiaceae > Longimicrobium. The sequence goes on from DASTNU010000662.1 coordinate 1,937, forward strand.
ACGGCGTGCCCCGCATCTGCTTCGTCAACAAGATGGACCGCACCGGCGCCAACTTCGAGCGCTGCGTGTCCATGATCAGCGACCGGCTGGGCGCCAACCCGCTCCCGGTGCACCTGCCCATCGGCGACGGCGACACCTTCGTGGGCATCATCGACGTGGTGCGGCAGCTGGAGCTGATCTACGACGACAGCACGCTGGGGAAGAACTGGACCGAGCAGCCGGTGCGCCCGGAGCTGCAGGAGATGCTCGCC
>DASTNU010000663.1:0-4006 GCA_035720605.1 Longimicrobium sp.
CAGCTCCAGCGTGACCGCCTGCAGGGGATGGCGCCACTGCTCCACCATCACCAAGCGTTCGTCGTCCGTCAGGGCGATCACCGTCACCCCGTCGGGCGAGTCCGCCAGGTGAAAGGCGTGGACGGCGCCGTCGCGGGGCGAGCGGGCGTGCATCACCCGCGCGCGGAACATCTCGAAGTCGCCCTTTTCCTCTTCGCGCACCACCGGCCACGGCCGCGGCCGCCGCTCGTCCCCCATCCCCTGCCTCCCGTTTCGCGGGCCGTGTCCATCCGACGCAACCTTATACAAGGCATTATCTTTGCCACTGTTTCCGAGCACCCGGTTTTTCGGGCGATGGGAACCGACGAGCGAGGGAGGGACCGATGGCGGACGACGTGACCGGCAAGGCCACCCACCTGGGCGGCAAGGTGAAGGAGGGGCTGGGCGACCTGCTGGGCGACCGGCGGATGGAGGCCGAGGGGCGGCTGGAGCAGCAGGAGGGGATGGCGGAGCAGGATGCGGCCCGCGCCGAGCGCGAGCTGATGGACGCCAACCTGCGCCGCGCCGCCGCGGAGCGCGCCCAGCGCGACAACGACCTCTGAGGCGCTGAGGCCGCCAGGGCGCGCCACGGCGCCCGATGCGGATCCACCCTCCTCCACGCCTTCGTGGGGGAGGGTGGATGGCGTCTGGGAGTCGATGGATCGAGCCGTTGCGACGGGTAGTCCGCTGCGTCCGCGGGGGCCCCTCCCCCCGACCCCCTCCCCGCACAAACTGCGTGCGGAGAGGGGGAGAATTCGGGTGCGCTTCGGCCGCCTCGGCTCGCGTCACCTCTCCCCCACGCAGTTTGTCAGAGGGGGAGCCGCGGCTCTCACCGACCCAGCCTCAACACCCCAAACCTTCCCAAACTACCCCTCCCCCGAAGTTGGGGGAGGGGTCGCCGCCGTCGCGAGGAACGAGCGAAAGGACGGCGGGGGAGAGGGCCTCCCGCGCAGCGGGCCGTGGGGGAAAACTCTCCCCTACCCCGCGTTCGCCATGCACGAACTCACCCGCCGCACCACCCCCTCCAAGCAGTCTGCGGCGGGCTCCGGGCGCACTCCATGCATGGCGTGGCGCGGACGCAGCGGGCGGGAACGCTACCGAGGGGGAGAACCGATGCACAGGGTGCGCGTGGTGCGGTCCTATTACGACCAGTCGGAGCCGTTCGTCGGCAGGGTGGGCGAGGTGATCGGCCACTGGGGCGCCGACAGCAACGAGGAGGGCCGCGACGGCTTCATGGTGCAGTTCGAGGACGGCACCGTGATCGGCGTCTCGGAGAACGAGGTGGAGGACGTGGCGGAAGAAGAGGCCGGCGAGGGAAGCGCCGCCGGCGCCGCCGGCTGATCGGCCCCTCGACATCCATCTCACGCGGAGACGCGGAGGGCGCGGAGCAGGTTCTCCGTGTCCTCCGCGTCTCCGCGTGAGCTTTTCCCCCGGGCTTGCGGACCGATCCGGTCAGCTCTCCGGGATCCTGAGCTTCTGGCCGGGCTGGATCTGCTCGTCCTCGTCCAGGTCGTTGGCGCGGCGCAGGTTCTCGACCGTCGTGTCGTAGCGGCGCGCGATCCCCCACAGCGTCTCGCCCTCGCCGACGGTGTGCTCGCGCCGCGCGGACGCGTTCGGCATGCGGGCGCGGGTGGAGAGCGCCGGGCGCGGCTCCGACGCCGACCCGGACCGGCGGCCGCCGGAGGCGGACTCCGTCGTCCCGCGGCGCTCGCCGCTCGCCACGCTGGACCAGCCGGATTCGGAGCGCGCGCCGCCGGACGATGCCGTCGCGGAGCCGGACGCGCGCGGAATGCGCAGCGTCTGCCCCGGGCGGATCGTCGCTTCCTCGTCCAGCTCGTTCGCCTCGCGCACGGCATCCACCGTCACCTGGTACCGCCGCGCGATCCCCCACAGCGTCTCGCCATCCTCCACCGTGTGCGTCCGCGCCGACGAGCTCGCCGAGGTCCCGCTCCGCCGCGTCGAAGAGGAGGAGGGCGACGACGAGCGCTCGGACGATGCCGCCCGCCCCGACGCGCTCCCGCTCCGGCTCGAAGCGGATGACGGGCCTTCGGACGATCCGGATCGTCCCGACGCGCTCCCGCTCCGCGTGGACGAGGAGGACGACGAGCCCTCCGAGGACGCGGATCGCCCGGAAGTGCTCCCGCTCCGGCTCGCGGAGGAGGACGACGACGAACCCTCGGAGGCCGGGGAACGTCCCGGCGCGGCCCCGCTGCGCGTCGAGGACGATGCGCCGGTCGACGCCGAGCGCCCGGACGCTGCCGACGATCCCTCGCCGCGGCGCGAGGAGGATGCGGCCGATCCCTCCCGTCCGCGCTCGCTGGAGGAAGATGCCCCGGTGTGGCTGGACGACGCTCCCGACTCGCTCCGTCCGGCGGCCGGCTCGCCGCGCGGTGCGGAGGCGGCGCGTTCCGTGCCGGGCGCGGGATCGCCCAGGACGCGCGGGCCGCCGCGGGCGACGCGCTGCGCCGGGCGTGCATCCAGCACGCGCACGGCATCGGCGAAGAGGCGGACGCGGTCGCCGGGGCGCAGCGCATCCAGGTTGGCGGAGAGGTTCAGCGTGCGGATGCGATCCTCCGGCACGCCGGAAAGCTCCGCCAGCCGCGCCAGCGACTCTCCCTCACGCACGCGGTAGACGCCGTATCCGCCCCGCTGGCGGAACTCGGAGGACTGGAACGCCTGCTGCAGCGGCGTTCCCTGGCCCAGCGGCACCCACACCCAGTAGTTGCGCGGCGCCACCTGCCGGATCATGTGCGGGTTCAGCTCCTGCAGTTCGCCGACCGGCAGGCTGCCCACCTGCGCCAGCACCGACAGCGGCGTCGCCAGGTCCACGCGCACGCTGTCGTACGCGAACCGCCGCAGCGTGGGGTCGGGCGCGGGATAGCCGAATCGCGCGGGGTCCCGGGCGATGATGGTGACGGCGTACAGCCGCGGCACGTACTGCCGCGTCTCGCGCGCCAGGTCGCCACGCTCCGCCAGCTCCCAGAAGTCCCGCGCGCCAAAGCGGCCCAGCCCGCGGTTGATGCGCCCCTCGCCCGCGTTGTACGCGGCGGCCGCCAGCGACCAGTCGCCGCGAAAGCGGCGGTGCAGGTCGCGCAGGTGGCGGGCGGCGGCGTGGGTGGAGCGCACGGGGTCCATCCGCTCGTCCACCAGCGTGTCGATGCGCAGCCCCATCCCGCGCCCGGTGGCCGTCATGAACTGCCACATCCCCACCGCGCCGGCGTGGCTGCGGACCGTGGGCCGGTAGCCGCTCTCCACCATCGCCAGGTGGTGCAGGTCGCGGGGAATGCCGTACGAGGCGAAGACGTCGCGCACGAACTCGTCGTAGCGGTCCGCCTCGCGCATCCAGCGCCCGACAACCTCGCGGCGCTGGAAGAGGAGGAACTCCATCTCCATCCGCACCCGGTCGTTCACCTGCATCGGCAGGTCGTACTGCGCCGTGCCCAGCAGGTCCGTCCCCCACACCGACGCCGTCGCGGCCGGGGCCGGCTGCGCGCCGCTGTCCTCCCACTCCGCCGAATCCGCCGCCAGAACCGGCGGCGGCTCTGGCGCGGCCCGCTCGGGCGCCGGCGCGGCGGCGGGCGCGGGCACGGACGCCACCGGCTGGCGGCCGGGCGTGCACGCGGCGGTCAGCGCAAGGACGACGGAGAGCGCGGCGGAGGTCTTCCGGTACATCGGCACTTCGGCTCGGGATTCTGGGGAGGTGCGCGCGGAGGTGCGGCCGGCGGCGCGGCGACTGGGGCGAAGGTAAGGCGGAGAGCGGGGTTAGGCCAGTGTGTCGGATCGACGGCGGGGGGCGGCGTTCGTGGACTACCCGCCGGCATCGTACCCGCCGCGCGCCCCCTCCGGGCGAGCACCACTCGCCCACCTCCCCCAAAAAACCCTGGGAGAGGTTGGGGTGGACGGCGGATCGGCGTTCGACGAATGGACTCGAACTGCGCCCGCGAGGGCCCCTCCCCCCGGCCCCCTCCCCGCTCGTTCCTCGCGGAGA
>DASTNU010000664.1:0-5588 GCA_035720605.1 Longimicrobium sp.
GGCGTCCTGCGCGTCGCCGACTGGCACGTGGTGGGCACGGCCGACGTCGCCGTGATGAGCTACGACATCGACGAGGAGCACGACTACTACGGCCAGCACCTCCGCACCCGCTTTCACGCTCCACCCCCGTCGCCGGCCGCCCGCTCCCGCGCGAGCTCTTGGACGACTACGCCGGCACCTACGCGCTGACGGACGAGATCACGCTGGAGATCGTCGTGGCGGACAGCGGCCTGCAGATGGTCCGCGCCCCCGCGCCGCCCGCCCCGCTCCGCGCCCTCACCGAGACCATCTTCGTCCGCGCCGGCCGCCGCGGCTTCTACCTGTTCGAGCGCGACGAACGCGGCGCCGTCGTGCGCCTGGTCCACTGGCGCGACAACAACCCCGTCGTCTGGCGGCGGCGCTGGGCGCTCCAGGGGTTCATTTCGCGGAACCCGGCGAAGTGGGACTGGTCTAATCAGGTGAAGGAATGAGATGAAGCGTTCCCCCATCGCTGGCTGGAATGAATGACACCAGAGCCACTTCCCCTCATTGAGCACTTTCTCGGCTCACGATCGCGTCACATCGACCTGTCAGACGTAGTCATTGCGGCCGTGCAGCACATTCAGGGCTCGACCGCCTCGATGCTGAACCATTTTCATCAGCTCGGGGTGCCGTTCTCAAACATGTACGTTCTGGGAAAGTCTTACTCGACGCATCCGGCTGTGATGCACCTGCTCGGAGAGCTTGGAGCATACGTTCACCCGGGAAGCACGCTGTTCGAGGCGCACAGGCTGACAAGCGATTACCGCGAACAACTCCGGATTTTCGCTCAGGAGATGCTGCGCAGAGTGATGGCTGAGCTCCCGCGCAACCGTGCTCGGCGATTGCTGATTCTCGACGAAGGAGGCATCATCACCCCGTTTGCCCGAACCTGCGACATGCCTGTGTGCGCAGTGGAGCAGACCCGTAGTGGTGCACGATTTCTCGCCGGCATCGATGGCCTGCGATTTCCGATTGTCAATGTCGCCGAATCTGGGGCCAAGCTCGAACATGAAACTCCGTTGATCGCACACACCATCATCAAAGCTTTGGAGCTTCGGATGGCGTACCACCGGCCCGACCTGCAACTGGATGGTCTCCGGGCGCTCATCGTCGGCTATGGTGTTATTGGTGAGGCGGTTGCTCGTTCTCTGCGGACCGCGGGCGCCACGGTCTCGATCCATGATGAGGATCAGGCAAGGATGACCGTCGGTCGCGAGGCCGGCTTTGCCGCGCCCGATCTTTCCGTATCCGGCAGCCAGGCCGATGTCGTCATCGGCTGCGTGGGAAAGTCGTGGCCGTCCGAACAGCTTGTAGATCGTCTTCCCAACGACGCACTGCTGGCGTGCGCATCGTCGGCAAACGTGGAGTTCCTGGGGTTCCTGCATACGGCTTTGAAGCAGAACAACGGGATGTTCCCGGAGGTGGAAGCTGGACGATCCGGTCTTCCATGGGGCCACGGCGATTATGTGGTCGAGCACGCGAGAGGAAAACGATCGTGGCTTCTCAATGCGGGTTTCCCTGTGAATTTTGACGGATCGATCGATGTCATTCCACCGAGGCTGATGCAGATCACGCGCGCCTTGATGGTCGCCGGTGCCATTCAAGCGCTCGAGGGCGACCCGAGACATGGCCTCGTTCCGCTACGCGCGGACGACCAGGCATTTTTGGTGGACAGTTTCTACAGAATGAATCCGGACCAAGAGGAAATGTACGAATGGAATTCTCGCTGAGATCACGGCTCCGCTCCCCCCGATCCGCCACGCGCCCTTATCGAGACCATCTTCGTTCGCGACGCGCGACAACAACCCCGTCGTCTGGCGTCGGCGGTAGCGCACGAGGACAGGAAAACTCGGGACGAAGCCTGAATTGCGCCGTGTGAACTGGCGGCCGCTCCAACTCTCCTGGAAAAGCCAGCATTGCCGTCGTGGCTCACATTCGCTAAAATGTGAGCAGTTATCCTGATTATCTGGAATAAACGCTCACATGCTGCCTCTTGAGCTCAAGACCGCCAGGGAGATCGCGGGCACGATCGCGCGGCGTGCGCGTGCACTCCGTCTGCACCGCGGGTGGACGCAGCAGGAGATGGCGGATCGCGCGGGGGTGACCCTAGCGAGCTATCGGCGGTTCGAGAGGACGGGGAGCATCTCCCTGGAGCGGCTGCTGAAGGTGGCCATCGCCCTGGGCGCATATGGAGGCCTGGAGCAGCTCTTCGCGCCCCCTCCGGCGGCATCGCTCGCGGAACTGGAGCGCCTGGAGGCGTCGGAGGCGCGCAAACGGGGAAGGCGGCGCGATGCAAAGCCTTGAGGTCGTGCTGAGCTGGGGCCACGAGGACGTGCCCGTCGGCACCCTCGCCGTGCGCGGCCACCGCGTGTACTTCGAATACGCGCCGTCGTTCATCGCCGACCCGCTGCCCATCTCGCCCTTCAAGCTCCCGGTGCGCGGAGGCGTGTTCGAGCACGCGGACCGGGACTTCGCCGACCTGTTCGGCGTGTTCAACGACTCCCTTCCGGACGGGTGGGGGCTGCTGCTGATGGACCGCGAGTTCCGCAAGCGCGGACTCGATCCCGCCGCGGCCACGCCGCTCGACCGGCTGGCGTACATCGGGACGCGCGGAATGGGCGCGCTCACGTACCACCCGCCGCGGGACGCGGAGGAGCGGCGGCTGGTCATCGACCTTGGCGCGGTTGCGAGGCAGGCGGAGCGGGTGCTGGAGGGGAGCGCGGAGGGCGTGCTGCCCGCCCTGCGCATCGCGGGCGGCTCACCGGCCGGTGCGCGGCCAAAGGTGCTGGTGGGGATGGGGGCGGATGGACGGCTGGTTTCCGGCACAGCGGACCTTCCGCCGGGCTACCGGCACTTCCTGGTCAAGTTCCACGCGCGCGAAGACCCGGCGGACGTCGGTGCGGTGGAATGGGCGTACTCCGCCATGGCCGCCGCGGCCGGCGTCGACGTGCCGCCCGCGCGTCTGTTCGAAACCGGTGACGGCACACGGTACTTCGGTGCGGAGCGGTTCGACCGTGCCGGCAACGCGCGGCTGCACATGCACAGCCTCAGCGGGTTGCTGCACGCCAGCCACCGTGTTCCGTCCATGGACTACGAGGGGCTGCTGCGCGCCACCAGGGCGCTGGCGCGCGACGAGCGGCAGGTGGAGGAGGCGTTCCGGCGGATGGTGTTCAACGTGCTGGCCCACAATCGCGACGACCACGTGAAGAACTTCTCGTTCCTCATGGACCGCCGCGGCGAGTGGCGGCTCGCGCCCGCGTACGACCTGGTGTTCTGCACCGGTCCTCGCGGCGAGCACACCATGGCGGTCGCGGGCGAGGCCCGGCGGCCGGCAAAGGCGGACATGCTGCGCGTCGCGGAGACCTGTGGAATCGACGCCGGCCGGGCAAAGCAGCTGCTCGGCGAGGTCGGCGCGGCAGTTGACCGCTGGCCGGAGCTCGCGCGGGAAGGCGGCATCTCCGGCGCGCGGATCCGCGAGATCGCCGCGGCGTTCCAGACCGCGCGAGCAGGTTGAGCCTGAGGAGTTTTCGATCAGGACGATGTTTGGCGCCCAACGGCAGCGTGAGAAGAGCACTGCTGGCGCTGTATGCACAGTCAGAACAGGCTACGAGCATGATCCAGGAATTCGTGCGCGAGATGAACGCGGAGGAGCGGGCATGGCTGCAGCGCGCCATGCAACCTCAAACGCGCGAGGTAGGGCGGTCCATCGTCACGTCGGAGGTGTGGGGGATCGCGGTGGTCTGGATTCTCACCCTGGTGGTGGCCGCCCTGATGAGCAGAGGGAACATCGGCGGGTTCGTCATCGCGACGGCCGTGGGAGCCGCCATCGTCGGGTACAAGCTGGTTGCCGAGGCCCGTGCCAGGGCCCGCGCCGATGCCGAGCGCCACAAGAACCTCGAGGCGTTCGCGACACGCCGCTCCAGTGCACTCGCCCGTGCGCTGGAGGACGGCCGCGTTACCGTCAAACGCGTCCACGCCGTGGCGGTGGTGGAGATCGAGCCGATCGAGGATGAAGGGTACGGGTACGTCTTCGACCTTGGCGATGGCCGGGTCCTGTTCATCAAGGGGGACCACTATTTCCCGGAGGATGAAGACGCCGCCTGGCCCAACACGAACTTCGAGATCGTTCGCGTCGCCGCCGACGGTATGATCCTCAACATCTACTGCCACGGAACGGAGCTTCCCCCGCTCCGCGTCATCCGCCGCGGCGAGGTCGATCCAGGGACCGGGTGGGACGAGCGCGAGGAGGTGCTGCACATGAGCATGGACGAAGCGGTGCGGACCGTCCTCCGCAATCCCTGACTCTCCGTTCCGCCAGGGAAATCCCGCCACTTGTTGTTCCCGCCGCACGTTTGCTAGATTTTCCGGCCCCGCGAGCGCCGGGTTCCGCCCGCGGATCGTCACCGACAACATCAGATCGAACGCACAGGAGGGAAGCGTGGCTGAGCAGGCGCAGCAGTTCGCCTTCCAGGCAGAGGTGCAGCGGCTCCTCGACCTGGTGGTCCATTCGCTCTACACCGACAAGGAAATCTTCCTCCGCGAGCTGGTCAGCAACGCGTCCGACGCCATCGACCGGCTGCGCTTCGAGGCGCTCACGAATCCCGAGCTCCTTCCCGAAGGCCACGAGCCGCAGATCCGCCTGGTCCCGGACAGGGAGAACCGCACCCTCACCATCGAGGACGACGGGATCGGGATGACGCGCAACGAGGTGGTGCAGAACATCGGCACCATCGCCCGGTCGGGGACGCGCGAGGCGCTGGAGCAGCTCAGGGAGAAGGCGGGGGAGGGCGCCGCGCAGCTCATCGGCCAGTTCGGCGTGGGCTTCTACTCGTCGTTCATGGCGGCGGACCGCGTGGAGCTGGTCACGCGCAGGGCGGGGACGGACGAAGCCGTGCGCTGGGTATCGTCCGGCGGCGGCTCGTTCACCGTGGAAGAGGCGGAGCGCGACCGGCCGGGGACGACGATCGTCCTGCACCTCAAGCCGGTGGACAGCGAGAACGGCATCGAGGACTACACCGACCGCTGGGTGCTCTCGCGCATCATCCGCCAGCACGCGGACTTCATCACCTACCCCATCATCCTCCCCGCCGAGAAGCCGGAGGAGGTGCCGGAGGGCGAGACGCCGGAGCCGGAAAAGCCGCTCAACTCCATGCGGCCCATCTGGTCGCGCCCGCCGGCGGAGGTGACGCAGGAGGAGTACGCCGACTTCTACAAGCAGATCTCGCACGACTGGTCGGAACCGCTGGAGACCATCCACACCCGCGGCGAGGGGCTGGTGGAGTACCAGGCGGTGCTCTTCATCCCGTCGCGCGGCGCGACGGACCTGTACTACCCGGGCTTCAAGCCCAACCTGCGACTGTACGTCAAGCGGATGCTGGTCCGCGAGAACAGCGAGGAGCTGCTGCCGCGGTGGATGCGCTGGGTGCGCGGCGCGGTGGATTCGCCCGACCTGCCGCTGAACGTGTCGCGCGAGATGCTGCAGAGCGACCGCCACGTCCGGCAGATCCGCCGCGTGCTGACCAAGAAGGTGCTGGACGCGCTGAAGAAGATGCAGGAGGGCGACCGGC
>DASTNU010000665.1:0-3951 GCA_035720605.1 Longimicrobium sp.
GGGCATCCTGCACCTGGTGCTGGTGGGCGGGCTGGTGGCCGCCGCCCGGGAAGAGAGCGCGCGGGCCAAGCGGGGCGAAGAGCTGGTCGATTTCGTGGAGATCGAGGAGGAAAAGCCCAAGGAGCCCGAGCCGGAGAAGCCCAAGGAGCCCGAGCCGCCGCCGCCGGAGCCGGAGACCCCGCCGCCGGTGGTGAAGGGCTTCCAGACCATCGTGCCGCCGGAGGAGCCGCCTCCGACCATCGCGCCGCCCAGCCCCAACGACCAGGCCATCAACGAGGCCGACTTCACCGGGCAGGGCAAGGAAGGCGGCGTGGCCGAAGGCGTGGAGGGCGGCGTGGCGCAGAGCACGGTGGAGCGCGAGACCCCGCCCGACGAAGGCACGTACGAGCTCTCGGCCGTGGAGGAGCTCCCGTCGCTCACCAACCGCAGCGACTTCGGCCGGCAGCTGGCGCGCAACTACCCGCCGCTGCTGCGCGACGCCGGGGTCACGGGCACGGTGCAGGTGCGCTTCCGCGTGCTGGAGGACGGCCGCGTGGACGGGGAGAGCATCCAGATCACCAGCTCCACGCACGAGCAGTTCAACGATCCCACCATGCGCGCGGTGCGGTCCATGCGCTTCCGCCCGGCCAGGGTGAACGGCCGGCCGGTGAAGGTGTGGGTGGAGCAGCCGATCCAGTGGACGGTGGCTCGCTAGCCGCAAACGGAGACGGGCGCCGCGCGGAAGGGCTTTCGCGCGGCGCGCCCCGGCGTGCCGGGGACTGGATGGAACCAGGGACCGGCGCGGATGGGGCCGCGGCGGAACGCAGAGGACAACACCAACCGGATGGCGCAGGCGCGCTGAGGAGAACGCTGCGATGAATTGGCAAAAGATCTGGGAAGATACCGGAACGATCAACCGCGGGATCGTGATCTTCCTCATCCTCATGAGCATCGCCTCGCTGTCGGTGGCGATCTGGAAGTGGCTCATCTTCCGCCGGATGGCCAAGGCCACCAAGCAGTTCGCGCCGGCGTTCAGCAACGCGCTGGAGAGCGACAACATTCCCGAGGCGCTGGCGCTGGCCGACCAGTACCCCAAGAGCCACGTGGCCCGCGTGCTGGGCGAGTCGCTGCGCGAGGTGGCGCCCCTGCTGAACGACCCGCGCGCCGCGGGCGCGGCCATCGTGAGCTGCGAGCGCTCCGTGGAGCGCGAGCAGATCCTGCTGGCCAACGAGCTCAAGAGCGGCCTGGGCATCCTGGCCACCATCGGCGCCACGGCGCCGTTCGTGGGGCTGCTGGGCACCACGCTGGGCATCGTGAACTCGTTCATGGGCATGGCCGAGCAGGGCGGCGGCCTGGAGGCCGTGTCGGGCGGTATCGCCGAGGCGCTGATCGCCACGGCCATCGGCCTGGTGGCGGCCATCCCGGCGGTGTGGCTGTACAACTACTTCACCGCCAAGCTGGACACGCTGTTCTCGGAGCTGGCGTACGCCGGCCGCGAGATGATCGACTGGATGATGACGCGCCAGGCCCGCCGCGAGATCGGCGCACCGGGCGGCGCGGCCTACGGAGGCTGACATGGCAGGAGGCTTTGGCGGACACGCCTCGTTCGGCGGCTCCGTCCTTCCCAAGGTCGCGGGCATCGACTCGGACGTGAACGCCGACATCAACGTCACGCCGATGATCGACGTGATGCTGGTGCTGCTCATCATCTTCATGGTGGTGACCCCGGCGCTGGCGTACGAGGCCAAGCTGCCCAAGGCCAAGATGTCGGCGCCGGAGAAGGACGACCGGGTCACGCTGGGAGTGGACAAGAACGGCCAGTACTGGCTCGAGGACGTCCCCAACCCGGGGCCCATCCCGCTGAACCAGCTCCAGACCCGGCTGCAGCAGACGTACACGCAGCGCGGCAACCCGGACGACCACACGCTGTACCTGAAGGCCGACAACAACGTCTCGTACCGGGTGGTGCTCGACGCCATCGACGAGGCGCGCAAGGCGGGGGTGCGCCGCATCGGCACCATCACCGAGCTGCCCAAGGGCGCGCGGGTCACCCGCAGCGAATGACGCCGTCCGTCCCCTCCCCGGCGCGGCCGGGGAGGGGGCACCGACAACCGACGAGGAAGGATTGGTCCCATGGCAATGGGAGTTGGCGGAGGCAAGGGCGGCAGCATGAGCGAGATCAACATGACGCCCATGATCGACGTGCTGCTCGTGCTCCTCATCATCTTCATGGTGGTGCAGCAGGGGCTGCAGCGAGGTCTGAGCGTTCAGGTCCCGCCGCCCAAGGAGAAGGAAGAGATCGCCCAGAAGCCGCCCGACGACCAGCAGATCGTGCTGGAGGTGGAGCCGGGGCCCAGGTACTTCGTGAACCGGCAGGAGGTGCAGCCGGAGAACCTGGAGAACTTCCTGCGCGAGACCTTCGCGACCCGCGCGCGCAAGGTGATCTTCGTCAAGGGCTCGGAGCAGATGAGCTACGGCGAGGTGATCCGCGCGGTGGACGCCAGCCGCGCGGCCGACATCACGCTGGTGGGCCTGGTGCCCAAGCCGGAGAAGGGTCCCGCCACGGTGGCCCCCGCGGCGCCGTAAGGCAGGCGTTCTCGGCGACGATTCCGGACAGGGAGCCGGCGGTCCTCACGGGCCGCCGGCTCCTTCCGTTTTCCCCCGCTCCCCGCGCGTCAGAATCCCGCCCCGCCGGCCCGTTCCTTCCATGCACCCCTTCACACCGGAGGCAGGCCATGGAGACGCTGCCCGGCCGCCCGCGCGGCACGCTCACCGCGGAGATCAACGTCACGCCCATGGTGGACGTGATGCTGGTGCTGCTCATCATCTTCATGGTGGTGACGGCGACGCTGCCGTACACGGCCACGCTGCCGCGGGCGCAGCACGCCATCCCCGCCGCGGAGGACCGGGTCACGCTGGGGATCGACGACCGGGGCGGCTACTGGATCGGCCGCACGCCGGTGCCCGCGGGGCAGCTGCCTGCCCGGCTGACCGCGGCGTACGCGAATCGCCCGGGCGACCACGTGCTGTACCTGAAGGCGGACCACGGGGCGCCGTACGCCCTGGTGCTGGACGCGGTGGAGGCGGCGCGTGCGGTGGGAGTGACCCGGCTGGGGGTGATCACCGAGCGGGCGCGGGAGGACTGAGGCGGATTTCGTGAATGCGAGCTACACCATCGAGCGGAGGGAGGCGAGCATGGCGATGGGAATCGGCGGGGGGAAGGGCGGCAGCATCAGCGCGATCAACATGACGCCGATGATCGACGTGCTGCTGGTGCTGCTGATCATCTTCATGGTGGTGCAGCAGGGGCTGCAGCGCGGGCTGAGCGTGCAGGTGCCGCCGCCGCGCGACGAGCGGCCCACACCGCCCACGCCACCCGACAACCTGGTGCTGGAGCTGCGGCCCGGCGGGCGCTACCTGCTGAACCACCAGCCGGTCTCGCGCGAGCGGCTGGCGCAGGACCTTGGCGCGGTGTTCGCCGGGCGCACGCGGAAGGTGCTGTTCCTGAAGGGCGCGGAGTCGGTGCCGTACGGCGAGGTGGTGGGCGCGGTGGACGCGAGCCGCGCCGCGGGGGTGCAGGTGGTGGGGCTGGTGCCGCGGAGCTGATGCCAGATCCGGGAAACAAGAAAGAACCTCACGCAGAGTCAGCGGAGTGAGCAGAGTTTTGGTCCGTGCAAGGGACGACTCTGCTTCCTCCGCTGACTCTGCGTGAGGCATTCTTTTTCATGGCTGGGCGATCCGCGGAGCGTTCTTCGTGCACCCTGCCGGCTAGCGCTCGTATGGAGCGCGCCAGCTGCGGGCCTCGAACTCGCCGTCTTCGAAGCGCCAGGTGCCGCGGGTGCCGGTAATCGTCAGCTCGAGCGTACCCGACATGCGCCCCTCGACGGCGTCGAGCTCGCGGACCTGGATGGTGCCGGCGGTGACGGCGGCGGAGTAGGTGCTGACGTCGCCGCCCAGGGTTTCGTCGTACCG
>DASTNU010000666.1:0-10817 GCA_035720605.1 Longimicrobium sp.
CGGCCAGCGGCTGGGCCGGCACGTCGAAGCGGATGGCGGCGGTGGTGTCTTTCGCGATGGGACCCGGGGCGAAGTACAGGTCCGTGGAGAGCGGGGCCTGGGCGGCGGCGTGCGTGCCGCAGAGCAGGCATCCGGCGCCGACGAGAGTGAGCAGTCGCATGAGCGTTGAGTATCCGTTAGATGAGAACGATTCTCAACATCATACAGGCCGCTCAACCGCCGCGCAAGCACGGGTCGCGCGACGATCCCCGGCCGACGCCCCGGACAGTCCCGTAACTGAAATCACCGCAACGACTTCGGGATCTCGCTCTTCGTGGATGAGGACGGTGCCCGTCGCGACCGGGCCCTCGGGATGGGATCGACAGGGAGAAAACGGGAGGGATTCCGGCGGCTGCGGAAGGATCGATCAGGATCGTCCCGCCGGCAGTTGGAGGGTGAAGGTGCTGCCCTCGCCCGGGGCGCTGCGGAGGGTGAGCTCGCCGCCGAGGAGGCGGGCGAACTCGCGGCTGAGGGAGAGCCCCAGCCCCACGCCCCCCTCGCGGCGGGTGGTGGACGGGTCCACCTGGAAGAAGGGCTCGAAGACGCGGTCCTGCAGGTCGGGCGAAATGCCGGGCCCGGTGTCCCCCACCTCCAGGCAGACGTCCTCGCCGCCGTGGTACAGGCGCACGGTGATGCCGCCGCGCTCCGTGAACTTGACCGCGTTCCCCACCAGGTTGGTGAGGACCTGCCGCACCATCCCCGCATCCGTGCTCACCACGGGGACAGGGTCGCGCACCTCCACCTGCAGCGCCAGCCCGCGCGCCTCCGCGGCGCCGCGCAGCGCGTCGCTCACCTGCCGAACCAGCTCCGGCAGCGAGACGGGCTCCGCCTGCACCCGCCGGGTCCCCGCGTCCACCCGCGCCATGTCCAGCACCTGGTCGATCAGCTCCACCAGGTGCTGCCGCGCCGTCCGCATCCGCCCCAGCGCACCCAGCTGCGCCTCGTTCAGCGGCCCGTAGATCCCCTCCTCCAGCAGGCTGCTGAAGCCGGCCAGCGCGTTCAGGGGCGTGCGCAGCTCGTGGCTCATCATCGCCAGGAACTCGTCCTTGGCCCGGCTGGCCGCCTGCGCGGACTCGTACAGCCGCGCGTTGCGCACGGCCAGCGCCGCCTGGTCGCCCAGCAGCGCCAGCGTCTCCATCTCCTCCGGCGCAAAGGGCGGGCGGTGCGGCGCGCGCACCAGCCCCAGCACACCCAGCCGCTCGTCCCCCGCGCGCAGGGGGAAGAGGGCGTAGTGCTCCACGCCCAGCCGGCTGAGCCACGCTGGCCCGGCGTGCCCGTCCGCGTCCGACGCGGAGAGGACCGTGGGCGCGCCGCGGCGGAACACCTCGTCCGTCAGGCTTCCCTCCGCGGAGCCGCCCATCCCCCGCAGCGGCTCCAGCAGCCCGGAGGCCACCGCCATCCGCAGCTCGCGCCCGCCCTCGCCCGCGTACAGGGTGAGGCCGGCGCCGTCCGCCCCCACCAGCTCGCCGGCCAGCGAGACCATCCGCTCCATCACCTCCGACGGGTTCAGCGTGGAGGTGAGCACCTCCGCCGCGCGCAGCAGGGCGCGGTTCACCTCGGCGCGGCGGTGCTCGCCCGCGTACAGCCGCGCGTTGTGCACGGCCAGGGCGGCGGAGTCCGCGAACGCCTCCAGCAGCCGCGCGTCCTCCGCGCCGAAGCCGCCGGCGCGGTCCACCACCCCCAGCACGCCCAGCGTCTCGCCGTACGCCCGCACGGGAACCAGCAGGAGGTTCTTCACCCCCAGCCGCCGCGACGCGGGCAGGAGCGGGGTGCGGACCGGGAGGCGCTCGGGATCGTTGAAGAGCTGCGTCCCCTCGCGCAGCACCAGCTGCGTGGCGGAGCCGGCCAGGGGCGCACGGGTGCCGTCCAGCTCCTCCAGCACCCCCATGGCGGGAAGGATGCGCATCTCCTCCGTCCCCGGCACCGGCGCGGCGAAGAAGCTGCCGCGCGCGCGCAGCAGCTCCATGGCGTTCTGCCCCGCCAGCCGCAGCACGTCCTCGGGATCGAGGGACGAGACCAGGGCGCGCCCCATCTCGCGCAGGGCGCGGCTCTCCTCCGCGCGCAGGGCGGCGTCGGCCGCGGCGTGCTCCGCCTCGCGGGTGCGGTCGATGAGGGCGCGCTCCAGCTTCAGGCGGTCGGTGATGTCGTAGAACACCACCATCCCCCGCTCCACCCGGCCGTCCGCGCCGCGCAGGGGCACGCCGGAGACGAGGACCGTGCGCTCGTCGCCGGCGGGAAGGCGCAGCACCATCTCCACGTCGCGCGAGGACTCGCCGGCCAGTGCGCGGGTCAGCGGATACTCGGCCGGGGGATACGGCTCGCCGGTGGGTCGGTGGATGGGGAGCCGCGCGCCGTAGTCGTCCACGCCGGCGGCCTCCAGCTCGTCCGCGGCGCGGCCGGTGAGGCGGGTGACGGCGGGGTTCAGGTAGGTGATGCGGCCGGAGGGCGCCTCCGCCACCACCACGCCCACGGGAAGGGTGTCCAGCACGTCGAAGAGCGCGCGCCGCTCCAGGCTCGCCGCGGCGCCGTGGGCCGCCTGCACCCGGCGCTCCAGCTCTTCCTTTTCCGTCTGCGCGGTCACGTTGCGCAGGCGCAGCTGCAGCTCGCCGCTGTCCAGCGGCTCCGCCGTCACCTCCCACGCGTGCCCGCCCCCGCGCGAGCGGTCTATGCGAAAGCGGACGAAGGCGCGGGACTGCATGGCCCGGCGCAGCTCGGCGGCCTCCTCGGTGTGCTCCCAGCCGGGAAGCGCGTCCCAGAAGGTCTCCACGCCGCCGAGGCCGCCCAGCAGGTCCAGGATCTCCAGCAGCGAGGCGTTGGCGTACCGGATGCGCCAGTCGCGCGACAGCACGGCCACCCCGTCGCGGGCGCGGCCGAACTGCGCGTCGTGTTCGCGGTGGCGTGCCTCCGGCGTCGTGCTCACGGGTGCGCGTGCGGGTGGCGGGACCGACGGGCCGTGGTGTGCGGCAAGATCAGTGCGAGGACGAGTGCGAGAGTACGAAAGTGCGTGAGTGCGTTAGTGCGTTAGTGCGTGAGTGCGTCGCCGGCTCCAGCCTGAGCGGGTAAACCCGCCGCCCTCCGCAACAAAAGCGGAGAGCCCCGCAAACTGCGCGGGGCTTCAACTGCCTGGGATTCTATCGGATGTCATTCCGAAGGAGGCGCCATCCGGCACCCGCACGTTGCAGATCGCCTGGCGCCGACTGAGGAATCAACTTTCGGGATGCTGGTGGCCTGTCGTCGCGCCGGGTACCTGCCTGACCACCCCTCCCCCGAAGTTGGGGGAGGGGTCGCCCGCCGTCGCGAGGAACGAGCGAAAGGCCGGGCGGGGGAGAGGGCCTCCCGCGCAGCGGGCCATGGGGTAGCACTCACCCGTACTCGTGGACCGTCGAAGCGCCCCATCATCCCGGGCACCACACACCTCCTGGCCCGCTTCACCCCTTCACCCCTTCACCCCTTCACCTCCCCCCGCCGCCGCCAGCAGCTCGCCGACCCGAAAGACCGTGTGCACGGCGTACCCGCGCGCCTCGATCGCCTCGCGGCCGCCGCCCTCGCGATCGACGAGCGCGATCACGCCCAGCACGGTGCCGCCCTCCGCCTCCACGGCGTCGCAGGCCTGCAACGCGCTCTTGCCGCTGGTGACCACGTCCTCCACCACCACCACCCGGTCGCCGGACGCGAAGCATCCCTCCACCCGCTTGCCGGTGCCGTGCGCCTTGGGCTCCTTGCGCACGGAGAACGCGTGCACCGGCTCGCCCGCCAGCCACGACGCGTGGGCGATGGCGTACGCCACCGGGTCCGCGCCCATCGTCAGCCCGCCGACGGCGGCGGGAGCCAGGCCGGCGGAGCGGAGCAGTTCTAGCCCCATCCGCCCCACCAGCGCCTGCCCCTCCGCGTGCGTCGTCGTCGTGCGGCAGTCGATGTAGTAGCTGCTGCGCGCCCCGGACGCGAGGACGAAATCGCCCGTGCGGAACGAGCGCTCCAGCAGCAGCGCCAGCAGGCGGTCGCGGTCGCTCACTCGCCCACCGACGGCGGCGTGGGGAGCGCCACCCACTCCTCCAGCGTCTTGGGCGCGGGATACGGCTCGCCGAACTTCGCGTGCAGCGCCTCGATCGCCGCCACCACGCGCGTATCGCTACGTACGTCCGAATCCTCGCCGAACTCCAGGAACTCGAGGTACGTGTCGCGGTGGTCCGCGGAGGCGAACGACCAGGCGTGCGCGCCGCGGGCGCTGGCGGCGTGGTACAGCACCGTCCACAGCTCCGCGTACTCCGGAATGCGGTCGGCGGGCACGTGGCGGCGGATGCTCACCAGCCGCCGGGGAGACGTCTCCATCGGAAAACCGACCATGGAACGGGGGAATCGGGATCGAAGCCGGCCGCGTCTGGCCCTCCGCGGCACCGGCCCCCAACTTCCCATCCCTCCCCCGGCGCCGCAAGTACGGGGATGACATCGGCCGATGGCTGTTTCGGACGTGGATCCGGCCTCGTCGATGGAATTCTCCCCCTCTCCGCGCGGCAGCTTGCGCGGGGAGGGGGCTGGGGGGAGGGGCCCCGCGTCACGGACCCTTTCCCCCGCGCGTTGGTATCCGCCCGTTCGCGCCGTTCGTCCGCGCAGGCGGACAGCGTGACGTCGCGGCCGCGATTCCGATGCACTCGCTTTCGTGACCGCGATTCCAGTCGGCTGCTTCGCGGGACCCGCATCACCCGAAGGAACCCGTCGTTTGCGAACCCCCGATCTTCCCGTCCCACCCCGCCTTCTCGCGTGGCTCGGCCTGTTCGCCGCGCTGGTCCTGGCGCCGGGGCACGCATCCGCCCAGGCCGGCGCGGTCTCCGGCCGCGTGGTGAGCCCCGCGGGGGAGCCGGTGGAGGGCGCCGCCGTCACCGCGACCCCGGCGTCCGGCGGCCGCGCGCGGCGCACCACCTCCGGCGCGGACGGCGCGTACCGTCTGACGGGGCTGCGCGCGGGGACGTGGACCCTGCGCGCCTCGCGCCTGGGCTACGCCGCCGCCGTGGCGCAGGTCACCGTCGGCGCGGACGAGCAGCGGGTGGAGCTGCGGCTGGCCGACCAGGCGGTCATCCTCGACCCCGTGGAGGTGCGCAGCCGCCGCGACACCGAGCGCGAGCGCACGCGCTTCGAGACGGAGGGCGGCACCACCACCCGCGTCATCACCGGCGACGAGATCAAGATCCTTCCCGGCCTGGGCGAGGCGGACGTGCTGCGCGCGGTGGAGGTGCTCCCCGGCGTGGTCTCCACCTCCGACTTCTCCAGCGCCTTCAACGTCCGCGGCGGCTCGTCGGACCAGAACCTCATCCTGCTGGACGGCTTTCCCATCTTCAACCCCTTCCACCTGGGCGGCCTGTTCAGCGTCTTCAACTCCGACGTCATCGCCCGTGCGGAGCTCCTCTCCGGCGGGTTCGGCGCGGAGTACGGCGGGCGCGTGTCCTCCGTCCTGACGGTGGAGAGCGACGCGGGGGACGGAGAGCTGGGCGCGGACGTGGGCATCTCCGTGCTGGCCAGCCGCATGGCCGTGCGCGGCGGCCTTCCCGGCGGCGGGCGCGGGTTCCTGGCGGCGCGCCGCTCCTACTTCGACGCGCTGCTGCGCCCCGTCACCAACTTTCCCTACCACCTGACGGACCTGCAGGCGGGCGCGACGATGGAGACGCGCGGCGGCGGTCGGCTGCAGCTCAGCGGCTACACCGGCGAGGACGTGCTGGACCTTTCCGACTTCGACGCGCCGGGAAGCGACGACGAGGACGACAGCATCCTGCGCGTGCGGTGGGACTGGGGGAACAACATGGCCGGGCTGCGCTGGACGCAGCCGCTGGACGCGCGCACGGTGGGCGAGACGCGGCTGGGCTTCTCGCGCTACGCCGCCTCCGTGGTCTTTCCCGACTTCGACGACACGCGCTTCACCTCCAGCATCATGGAGGCGGCGCTGCGGTCGGACGTCACCCGCCAGGTGAGCGGCACCCTGACCGCGCAGGCCGGCGGCGAGGTGACGTGGATGGAATACGAGAACCGCGCCGACGCCGGCGGGACCAGCTTCTTCGGCAACGGGCGCAACGGCACCTTTGGCGCCGCGTACGCGCAGGTGCGCTGGCACCCCACGCCCGCGTGGATCGTGGAGCCCGGCCTGCGCGCGGACGTGGCGCGCAGCAACGCCGGCGCCTGCGCGGGGGGCGACGAGGTGGAGATCGACGAGCCGGATGCCGGCGGGGAGATCGCGCCGCGGCCCAACCGCACCTGCGTACTGCTGTCGCCGCGGCTGGCGGTCAAGCGCTTCCTGGGGCAGGAGCGCGACGCGGCGGTCAAGATCGCCATCGGCCGCTACGTGCAGTTCCTGCACTCCATCCGCGACGAGGCGCTCCCCGTCAGCAACGACACCTGGGTGCTGGCGGACGAGAACGTGCCGCCCATCGTCAGCGACCAGGTGCAGGTGGGGATCGAGAAGTACTGGGGCGATCGCTGGTACGCATCCGCCGAAGCCTACTACCGCACCTACGACGGCGTCACCGACTTCAACATCGCGGACGATCCCAACGATCCCGGCGACGACCTGCTGACGGGTGAGGGCCATTCGTACGGGCTGGACCTGCTCGTGCGCCGCAGCAGCGGCCGGCTGAGGGGATGGACGACGATCAGCCTGCTGCGCGCGGAGCGCTCCTTCCCCGACCCGCTGGCGGCGGGGATCGACGGGGTGCCGCAGACGGTGACCTTTCCGCCCATCTTCGACCGGCGGGTGGACGTCGATCTCGTCCTGCAGTACCGGCTGCCGCGGGAGCTGGAGGCGGGGCTGCGCTGGAATTACGGCACCGGCACGCCGTACACGCGGCCGGTGGCGCAGGTGGTGAGCTTCGAGACGGACGTGGCCGACGGCGGCTACCGCCTCCCCCGCGCGGAAGGCGACGACCCCGACGTGCCGTACTACATCATCCCCGGCGACCGCAACCGGGAGCGCTACCCCGCCTACCACCGGCTGGACCTGACGCTGCGCCGCCCGTACGCGCGCCGCTGGGGCACCTTCACCCCGTACGTGCAGGTGCTGAACGTCTACAACCAGCGCAACGTGCTGTTCTACTTCTTCAACTACGACAGGACCCCGCCCACCCGCAGCGGCATCAGCATGTTCCCCCTCCTCCCCAGCATCGGCGTGGAGGCGTCGTTCTAAAGGTCACGGTGGGATAGGGGGCTCCCACACGAGAGACCTGGGCATCACTCTGTTTACGTCAGAGTGTGGCGAAGTTCTCCGAAGGCGCTTATGCTGTCGGATAACGTTGCGAACGCTCTACCACGGCAAATGGGTTTTCTATGTCCGGCCAGAATGCACCCAAGTTGCACGGAACCCGCCGCCCGCCGCCTGCGCCTTCCCCGTCCGCTGGCCTTGGTATTCCGCAGGAGCTAGCCACTCCGCTAGGGGTAGTGCTCTGGAGAGCGGTGCGGGACGTACAGTTCTGCACCAACACTCCCGCCCCGGAGCGTCAGCGGCTGGTCCGGGCTCCCACTGCGGAAGTGCTCGAACGTTTCGCACTCGCCTACGCGGAAGCACCGGAACTCACGTCAGCGATCGGGACGTTCGCGGACATGCTCCGGACTCCCGCGACGATGGACGTGGTGCGACTGTCTGTTGCCTGCCATGAGGTTTACGAGTGGGCGGACGCCAGAGGGTACAAGCAGACGGCCTTGCACTTCGCTGAAGCTGCGGCCTACGCGGACCCTATGGACCCGACGCGCGCGAACTTCGCGGCGCGAACGGCCCGACGTGCTTTGTTGCGGGAGCGTGCGATGGCGTGGTACGCCCGTGCACACAGGCTTGCCGGCACGGCGAAGAACCAGCGCGAAGCGATCTACGCGCTGTTAGGGTATGGCTCGATGATGAAGGATGCGGGGAACTTCGAGGAGGCACGCAAAGCGTTCGAGCGCGCTGCGCGACGAGCCGCAGGTACGCACCGCCGGCGTGAGGCCGGGGAAGCGTTCCACGACCTTCTCGCGCTGGCGCTGGAACAGAGGCGGCTCAAACTCGCGGAAGTCTACGCGCGCAAGGCGCTCTGGACCTATCCCGTGCGCCACCGCCGTTTTCCGGCGCTTGCGTACGACGTGGCATTCCTGTTCCTGCTGGAGTTCCACTATCTCGGCGCCGTCAGCATTCTGGAGAGAACAGTTCCGCTGATCGAGCGCCCGGAGGAACGTGCGCTTGTCGCCTCCGCGCTCGCGTGGGCTGCTGGGGCTGCTGGCTGGAATACGCGCCGGATGGACGCGGAGCGCGTGACGCTGGAACTGATCGCCCAGCACGACGACTATGCGCCGGGCGTATTCATCCACTTGGCCGATGCCTGCCGAGCGGCAGGAGAGTGGAGCCGCGCGCTGGAGTTCATCACGCAGGCGCAGGATGCGGCGCTAGAACGGCAGGAGCCCGGCCTTGCCCAAGTCGCGCTTACGTTGCGCGCGGCGATTGAGCGACAGGAGCACCCCGCCCGCGAAGCGCCAGAGACACCGGCCAGCAGCGCCCTCCTAGGGGGTATCTTGGCGCGGTTGGCGAAGTGGCGGGCTCCGGGTCACATCTCCAGGTAACGCGGAGCCCTCGGGCTCGTCTGGCTGCGGCGTGTCAGTGGCCGGAGCCGAGCGTCTGCCCCCCGCGTCCGGTCGTAGACGAATCACTCGCTATCGTGGCATCGAGCCCGGTGCCCGTTGTGCCGTCGTCGCCATCCGTTCTGTGACCAGACCCGAGAGTCTGGCCGCCGTACAGTGCACCTACGTCGCTTTCGGCATTGCTCCCTACCGGCGACACTTGGCATCCACCCGCGAGGGTAGCGATCAGCGCCGCGACAAGGAAGAATCTGGTTTTCTGCATGGGTGCCGGTCCTCTCTGTTGGAGCTTCGGATAAGCCAATGAGCGCACCCAATGTAGACGAAATACACAGATACCGCCACAAACACCGACCGGTATTTCCCGTCACGAACACCGCATCGCTCTTTGTCGCAGTCGTGGGTAGAGTGTCTTCATGTACACTCTGCACTCTGCCGATGCGACTACGCGTCTCTCCGCGCCCATTCGGGCGAGTGGCCGCCAGACCCTTGGGAGCAGTCACGACGGCCCACAGGACGGCTCCAGAGCAGGAGACGGCAAATCAGGCGCGCGCCCTTCTGCGGACGGCACGCTACCCGTCTGGTGGCGCGTCTTCGTGGATCACTGCGCCACGTTCGACGTTGATGAGCGGCGAACCGCGGACCGGCTCATCGGACATGTGGAGGTGGGCTGGGCGTACCTGACGCAGCTACGGTTTGAATGCGAGCGTCAGCACGCCGCGCGGGGGGCCGGTCCCGACAACCGGGTGGCGCACCTGATTGGATACATCGAAACGGAAGTGCTCGGCTCGTTCATCGAATGCGCCGAGCAGACCGCCCGCTACTTCTCCGAAGCGGACGAAACTGGTGCCGGGCTGGATGTGCTCTGCCGCGCTGCACACCGCTTTGGACGTGCTGTAGCTCTCTGCGCTCTCGCCAGCGAATCGGCATACCTCACGGGCACCTTCAAAGCGACGCTGGAGCAGGTTGCGAACGCGCTCCTAGACTGGCCTGCCGACCTTGATGCGCTCACCTCCGCGATGGTCCGCCACAGACCACCAGACAGCAGCGGCAGCGACTAACTAAGGACGACATTCTGGCGATCAGCATCCTTTTGTTTCTCGCGCCCGTGGGGTCGCTCGGCGGTGGGGGCTCGGCGAATCTCCGTAGTTAACGCGGTGATCAGCTACGCCCGACGGTACACACCACGGCTGAGCGGCCCGCAGGCGTCATTGCGCTTATTCCATCCCACAACGACGGGCAATAACGGGAGGAGGAGTATTGGATCCGGAGCGTGTGACGCGTACTCTTGGGTACGCAGGCATCGGATTGAACCCGCAGCGCGCGTTCGGGTAATTTTCGACCTATGTTTTCCTAAGTAACTCGCTCGGTAAGAAACCCCAACGGCCAAAGAGCACGAACCTGTCGAGCTTCCGAGTAACTACGTCACGATAGCTCGAATTCGGGAAATTCGTAAAAAGATGCTGCATGGCTCCGTCAGCGGCACACCTGAGCAGCGTGTGGTCGCTACGGAGATCTGGCACGATGACCTGCCGGACCTCCTCGAAACGTTGGAACGCACACAACTCGGTGACTTCAAGGAGAAATCGTCGCTGATGGGTTGTGTGGGCGGCATTTTCGCCACGGTTGTCGGCGTAATGCTGGCCATCCTGGCGTTGATGAGCGCTACTTCTGAGGCCGACTCTATACGTGAGAACGTAAAGCAGGAGGCTGTTCAACGATGTGCGGAACTGGGCGGAACTTATGCTGAGGGCGGGGCGCGGGTGGGAGGTCGCACAATTTACTGTATCCTGCGGCCTGGAGCGCCCGCCCCGCCTGCCGTGCCGTCCGACCCGTTTGGTATAGATTGAGCCGTTGTAGCCGAAGCGGGAAGCGATGGCCCACGCGATTTCCACCGGCGGAGCCACTTTCGCATCGACACATCGCGCGTTGCTGCCGCGACTGCGGCCACGTAGCTGTCTACCCCCCCTTTGAAGGCGGCATCTTTGGATTGCATGAACGCGAGGCGTCCGGTCATAGACGCCCCGCAATCACACTCCCGTCTAACACAATCCGCTGCGCCTTCTCACATCTCCGTCCTAGTTGCTTCCCGCGCAGGTCCGGTCGTTGCCGAGGCGGCAGCCAGTAGACGAATGCGACTCGTTCTACGTTGATACAGCAAGAGGGCGAACGTGCTGTTCTACTTCGACAGGACCCCG
>DASTNU010000667.1:0-6208 GCA_035720605.1 Longimicrobium sp.
ACAGGAGGCAGTAGGCCGCGACGGCGGCGCCGTAGGTTTCGGGCGGCAGCCCCGCCCTGCGCGTGGCGCTGCCCCGCTCCGGCCGCTCCTCGAACAGGGCCAGCATGGTGCCGTTGGCGGTGAGGATGGGGTTGAGCAGCACGCCGTGGCGGCCCCACCCGGTATCCACCTCTTCCACCAGGATCGCGGCGACCGGGGCGGAGAGCAGGAACGCGCCCAGCACCAGCGCGCTGGCCAGCCCCCGCCGCGGCATGTACGACGCGAGCGCGATGGCGATCGTCCCCATCACCACGGCCGCCATCAGCGGGGTGCCCAGGATGGCCAGGAAGTGCTTGCTCTCCGCGCGAAAGGCGGCGGCGAAGTCCGTCGGCAGCGACAGCCGCCCGACCAGGATGATGAGCAGCGGCGTCACGATGAGGATGAAGACGGCCGTCCACATGGCCAGCAGCTTGGCGAACGCATAGTCGTGCCTGCGCAGCGCACGGCTGAAGTACAGCGGCAGCACCCGGTTGTGCTGGTCCCGGCTGATCATCTCGGGTGCCTGCGCGCCGCAGAACAGCGCGAGCAGCATCGAGTCCCACGGAAAGATCTCGTGGTAGTCGATCACGTTGTTGATCATCCCCCCGCTGATCCCCGCGATGGTCACGGTCGCGATGGCCGGCAGCGCCATGATGCCGAACAGCGTCCAGGGGATGACCAGCGCGCGCCCGCCGCGCCCCAGGCCGAACGCGGTGCGCAGGGAGTGGACGTACAGGGTGCGGAAGGCGTAGCCGCGGCCCAGCCGCGCGCCCTCGTAGTTGCGGTAGCCGATGTCGTAGATGGTACCGGCGGCGGCCTCAAGCGCGCGTGCCATGCGCCTCCTCGGGGGTAGATGCGTGCGCGCCCGCGGGGGCGCGGAAAAGCTCCTGCAGGGTGTGGCGGCGCCGCTCCATGCGCACCAGCGCCAGCCCCAGCTCCGCCGCGGCGTCGCGCACGGCGTCGTACGGCCGCTCGTCCAGCAGCGGGACCACCACCATGTCGCCGTCCTCCACCGCGGTCAGCCCCGCCGCGGCCAGCCGCGCCACCAGGGCGTCGGTCCCCTCGTCCACCTCCACCGCCAGCAGCTGCTGCTCGCCGGTAAAGCTCCCCAGCGGCGCCGCGCTCTTCAGATGTCCGGCCTCGATGGCGACCAGGAAGTCGCTCACCCGCTCGATCTCGCCCAGCAGGTGGCTGCACACCATCACCGCGATCCCGAACTCCCGGCCGGTGCGGCGCACCAGCTCCAGCATCTCCTCGCGCCCGGCGGGATCCAGCCCGTTGGTCGGCTCGTCCAGGAGGAGGAGGCTGGGATCGTGGACCAGCGACTGGGCCAGCTTCACCCGCTGCTTCATCCCCGTGCTGTAGCCGCCGATGTGGCGGTAGCGCTCCTCGTACAGCCCCACGTGGCGCAGCATCTCCGCCGTTCGCTCGCGGGCGGCGGCCTTGGGGAGGCCGGAGAGGCGCCCCATGTGCGAGACGAAGTCCGTCGCCGTCATGTCGGGCGGCAGGCAGTCGTGCTCGGGCATGTAGCCCACGCGCTGGCGGATCTGCAGGCTCTGCGTGCGCGCGTCCAGGTCGAAGACGCGCACGTCGCCGCTGGTGGGGGTGAGCAGCCCCAGCAGGATCTTGATGAAGGTGCTCTTGCCGGCGCCGTTGGCGCCCACGAACCCGATGATGCCGGGCTCCAGCTCCAAGGTGAGCCCCTGGAGCGCCGTCACGCCGCCCGGATAGACGTGCGTGAGGTCGCGTACGGAGATGAGGGACATCCGCCTGGATGGTGCGGGGGAGAGGGCCGCGCTGGCCGTCGAACAGCTGCGGGCGCGCGAGTCTGGCGGCTGGACGGGAAACTTACGACGGAAGTTTCAGATGGGGAACAGCGGGGGTTCGGTGACGGGTGACAAGGTCGCGAGTCGGCAATGGTCGCGAACGCCACGATCTGACATTCCGAGGAAGCGCCGCGCAGAACCTGCCCCTGCAACACACCCTGCGCGCGACCGAGGAATCTACCGTCCGAACCTGTTGGCCAGCCGAAGCGCGCATGAACCGGCCCCGCGCCTGAGCCATGAATCCGTCCGGCGTCCAAATCGTCTCCCCAGCTTGTGTACGGACGGCCGGACCAGCGCCCACGGCCGTACCCATCTCTCGCAGCATGGCCGGACGTGAAGCGGTTGCCGAATCTCTGAGCCGTTCAACACGAAAGAAGCCCTACAGAACTCGCTTCTGAAAACGCGAACGCGTCCCTAGACCGTACACCAGTCTGGACGCGTTCTCGTATCGCTTCTGACGGTCGCGCCTCTCGGCCGAAGGGCGAAAGGAGCGAAGGGTGCGACCCCGCGACGGGGTCACGGGTTTGAATTCCTTACGCTTCAATACAAATCATCGGCCCGCACGAATCGCACGTGTTATAGCACGACTTGCACGTGTTATAACAAGAGGCCTGGCATGTGAAGATCCACGTCCCGGGGGTGCCCAGGCACTCGGAGTCTCGATACGTATCCGGTCGCGGTTCGACGCGGTTGAGGTGGCCGTGCACCGTGCCGTGCTCCTGACCAGGTTGCGAACGAGTATCGAAGGACTCGACCCGCAGCGCTGAGACGTCGAGCTTGAGCTTACGCATTGGCCTGATGCTCCTTGTTAAGTTATGCATCAAACGTCCGCTTAGGGGAGGATACAACGCTACGTAACGGATGGTCAAGGATAATCGCCGGACGGCACGGGGGGCTTGCCCGCGAGACAGCCTCTCGCGGGGCTCGGGCCACCGACCCAACGCGAAGTCCGTCCAGGCGGACGTCCAAATCGTCTCTGGATGCGGTGCACGTGCGCGTCGGCACCCGCACCGGAAACCTTTCCTCCGTCCCCGACGCGATGTTCCCGCAGCTTCCTTCTCGCGCGCGTGGGCTGAAGGCGGTCGTTCGTGGTCTGCTGAAGCACCTCTCGCTGGATCGTTGATTTCAACCTCCCGCATACGAAGCCACCCTCTTCCGCCGGACCGGAAGAGGGTGACTTGTTCACTACGGGCGACATTCCCGCCTCAGGTCAGCGCGACCTTGCGCAGGCGGCGGCGTTTGGGGGCAAGCTCGTCCTCGGCCTCCTCGTCGTCGTCTTCCAGCAGGGTGGAGACCGGGAAGCGCGGCGCGGGGCCATCGTCCGCATCCCCGGGATCCGCCGGCTGCACCGGGGCCACGCGCAGGCCGCCGACCAGGCTGCGCAGCTCGCCGGCGTTGCCGGTCAGGCGCTCGGTGGCCTCCGCCACCAGGCGGCAGGCGCTCTCCTGCTGCAGGGTGGCGGCCCGCACCCCCTCCGCCGCCTCGGCGTGCACCACCGCCGTCTCCGCCACCGCGGCGACGCCCGTCGCCGCCTCCACCGCGGCCGTGGCGTTCCCCTCGGCCAGGCTGGTCACCCGGTCCGCGGCCACGCGCGTGCGCTCCGCCGCGTCGGCGATCGTCGTCAGCGCGCCCTCCACCGCGTGGGCCACCCGCTCGATCTCCTCCACGTGCGTGGCGCCCGCCTCCATCGCCAGGGCGGTGCTGTTGACGCGCTCGGTGATGGTGCGCGTGAGCACGGCCACGTTCTCCGCCCCCTCGCGCGCCTGGGCGGCCAGCTTGCGCACCTGGTCCGCCACCACCGCGAAGCCGCGCCCCTCCTCGCCGGCGCGGGCGGCCTCGATGGCCGCGTTCAGCCCCAGCAGGTTGGTCTGCTCGGCGATCTCGTTCACCGTGCGCACGAAGCTGCTCACGTCGGCCACGGCGGCGTTCAGCGCCACCGTCTCCGCCGCGGCCGCCTCCACCGTCGCCTTGATCTTGAAGAGGGTGCTGGTGGTGCGCTCCGTCTCGCTGCGCCGCGCCTGCGCCTCGTGCTCGATGGATGCGGTCAGCGCCGCCACCTCGCGCACCTCCAGCACCATCCGCTGCGCCGTCTCCAGCATGGCCCGCAGCGCGCCGTCCACCCGCCGCAGCTGCGCCACCTGCCCCGTGGCGCCCTCCGACACCTGCTCGATGGACTGCGTTACGTCGGCCACGGCGGCGGCCAGCTGCACGGAGATCGCCGTCAGGTCCGTGGCCGACGCGGCGATCCCGTCCGCCGCCTGCCCCGCCCCCGCGCCGATGCGGGAGAGCGAGTCGCTGGTGCGGTTCATCGCCGTGGCCAGGATGTGCAGCTCGTCGGGGAGCCGGTCCTCCGTGCGCGCCGTCAGGTCGCCCTCGGACAGGCGCCCGGCGTGCACGGCCAGCTGGTCCAGCGGCCCCGTGATCGAGCGCAGCACCGCGATGACCACGGCGATGCCGATCACCAGCGCCGTCAGCAGCAGCCCGGCCAGGATCAGCCGCCACGCCGCGGCGTCGCCCTCCAGCTCCCGCTCGGCCGCGGCCACCCGGGCGCCCTTGACCTCCGCCAGCTTGCCCAGGTCGCCCAGCATGGCGGCCTCGATGCCGCGCGCCGTGTCCGTCTGCGCCGCGGCCTCGTCCGCGCGGCCCAGCTCCGCCAGGCGGCGGGCGGCCACGTAGCGCACCTCCGCCTCGGAGAGCTGCTGGTCGATGCCGACGACGAGCTCCACCTCTTCCTGCGTCTGCCCCTCGCGGCGCAGCAGCTGGCGCTGGGTGCGGTGCGTCTGCCAGCGCAGCGAGTCGAACTGCGCGGCCGCCGCCCCGCCGTGCTCGATGTACTGCGCCGCCACCGCGATCTCCCGCGCCACGTCCGTCGAGAGCGTCGCCGAGAGGCGGGCGTCCTGCTCCACCCCCTGCATGGACTGGCGGATGGCGCCGGAGAGCACCGTCATCGACCGCCACCCCACCGTGCCGGCGATGGCCAGCAGCACCAGGACGATCCCGAAGCCGAGCACCAGCCGGCTGCGGATGCCGGACCAGAGTCGACGCATCATTGGGCCTCCAGGGGGACGAGGGTGCCGCCGCGCGCCTGTGTCATCACGAAGCCGCTGCGGTCGGGGTCGCGGTCCGGACGGAACCCCAGCGCGCCGGTCACGCCCGAGTACGTCTTCTGCCCGCGGACCGTCGCCAGGTAGCCGCGGATGGCGTCGCGGTCGAAGCCCACCTCCTGCATGGCCTTCGCGAGGAGGCGGGTGGCGTCGTAGGCCATGGCGGCGTTGGCGTCGGGCTCCACGCCGTAGCGGGTGCGGAACGCCTCCACGAAGCGCACCGCCTCGGCCCGGGTGTCGCGGATGCTGAAGGGGACGGCCACGTACACGCCCTCGGACGCCGCCGTGTCGGTGACCACGCCGGACCAGCCGTCGCCGGCCACCCAGCGGGTCTGAAAGCCCTGGCGGCGGGCCTCGCGCAGCAGCGCCTGCCCGCTGAGCTCCGTCCCCGCCACGAACACCAGGTCCGGCGCCGACTGCCTGTAGTAGGAGATGAAGGGCTCCACGAGCTTGCCGTCGCCCGCGATGGGGTCCACGCCCGCCAGCTCGCCGGGGTAGTTGGCGCGGAACGCCGCCGCCAGCCCGCGGCCGTAGACGTTGTTCTCGTACAGCACGGCCACGCGGCGCGGCCGCAGCCCCGCCGCGAAGCGGGCCAGGTTGGCGCCGTTGGTGGAATCGTTGGTGGTGACGCGGTACACCCAGGGCGAGACGCCGGTGAGCTCGGGCGAGGTGGCGCTGGGGATGACGGCCACCAGGCCGCGGTCGTACACGCGCGCCGCGCCCACCATGGCGCCGGAGTTGGCGTGGCCCACGACGGCCTTCACGTTGGCATCCGCCAGGAACTGCTCGGCGATCTGCGCCGCCTTCACGCCGTCGCCGCCGTCGTCGTGCGCCACCACCGAAAGGCGGCTGCCGCGGACGCCGCCCTCGTCGTTGATCTCGTCCACCGCCATCTCCACGGCGCGGCGGACCATCCGCGCGTACCCTTCCTCGAAGGGTCCCGCGGTGCCGATGGCGACCTCGCCGCCTCCGCCGCCGCAGGCGGCCAGGGCCAGGACGAGCACCGCCACGCCGGGCAGCCGCCCGGCACAATGCTTCCAGTGCAACGTGAGCTCCGGTTCCGGATGGGGGTTCTGGGGGGACGGCCCGCGGCGCGGCCGCAGGTGGGTGCTGCTGGACGAGCTCTGCTACCGCCGTGGCGTGAAAGGATGGCAACCGCAAACGCGGCGGCGCGGAGTGCCTGCGCACCGGCGCCGTCCTGTGCCGTACTGAAATCGGCGGGAACCGCGTGGATTGAATGCAGGGAGTATACCGCATTCA
>DASTNU010000668.1:0-5619 GCA_035720605.1 Longimicrobium sp.
CGACGCGTCCCGTCCCACGTTTTCTGGAGGGAGAGGGATCCATGAGAACCCGGTGCATCGTTCCACTCGCCGCCGCGGCGCTGCTGCTGGGCGGGTGCGCCACCACCGCCGCCCCCGCCGCGCGGGAAGCGCCGCTGGACGCCTACTCCACCGGCAGCGTCATCACCCGCGAGGAGATCGTCAACAGCGGCGCCACCGACCTGTACTCGGTGGTGCAGCGGCTGCGCCCCGGCTGGCTCACCGGCCGCGGGGTGCAGAACTTTGGCGGGCAGACGGGGATGATCGTCGTCTACCACAACCAGATCCGCATGGGCGACATCACGGCGCTGCGCGAGATGGCGCCCGAGTACGTGGTGTCGCTGCGCTTCCTGGACGCCAGCACCGCCGCCGGCCTGCCGGGGATCAGCCCGCGCGAGATCGTGGCGGGCGCCATCGTGGTCAGCACCCCCAACGTCGGCGACCCCGACGCCTGACACCCCCGGCGCGGCCTTTCGCCGGGGGCGGGGCGAAGCATAGAATGCGTTGCGCCGGGTGCCGCACCCGGCGCAGCGCCCGCCGGACGGTGAACCCGCGGGGACGCGGCATTTTCGCCCGCCCCGCACGCTCCGCGGCGCGCAGTGCGCCCGCCAACCCTTTCCACGATCTGCGCCATGCCTTACGCCAAGCTGTTCCGCTCGTTCGCCCTGGCCGCCTGCACGCTCACGGCGCTCTCCGCCTGCGCCCCCGCGGCCGGCGGCGGCGCGGAAGCCGGCACCGCCCCCGGCGCCCCCCGAGGCGACCGCAACACCATCACCCAGGCGGAGCTGGCGGCCAGCGGCGCCACCAACCTGTTCGACGCGGTGCAGCGCCTGCGCCCGCACTGGTTCCGCGGCGTGAACATCACCAGCCGCGACGGCGATACCGGCGAGTTCGTGGTGTACCAGGGCACCACGCACCTGGGCGGCGTGGACGCGCTGCGGCAGATCGCCCCCGGGTACCCCCTGCGGCTACGCTTCCTGGACTCGTCGCAGGCGTCCAACACCCTGCCGGGGCTGGGCTCGCGGCGGGTGGCCGGGGCCATCGTCATCGACCTGCCCGGCGGCGCCAGCAACTGACCCCGCGAAGGCCGGCGCGCCCCGGGGCTTCACATCCGGGGCGCGTTCGCTTATATTGGGCGCCCCGCAAGGCTCCCGCGCCGTACGGGGAGCCGCTGCCGGCGGGCCGCACCGCGAGGCCTTGCGCAATGCGCGAGACTTCGCTAAACTTTTGGCCTGCAACCGGTTAGGCACCGATAGCTCAACTGGCAGAGCAGGGGACTCTTAATCCCAAGGTTGTAGGTTCGATTCCTACTCGGTGCACTGTGCGCCCGTAGCTCAGCTGGATAGAGCGTCTGACTACGGATCAGAAGGTCGGAGGTTCGAATCCTTCCGGGCGCGCCTGTTTTCTGTTTGACATGCTCCTGTGGCGGAATTGGTAGACGCGCTAGATTCAGGATCTAGTGGGCGCAAGCTCGTGGAGGTTCGAGTCCTCTCGGGAGCACTGGTGGTTGGTTTGGCCCCGTTCGTCTAGTGGCCTAGGACATAGCCCTCTCAAGGCTAAAACACGGGTTCGATTCCCGTACGGGGTATACGTGTCGCGGGGTGGAGCAGCCTGGTAGCTCGTCGGGCTCATAACCCGAAGGTCGCGGGTTCGAATCCCGCCCCCGCTATGTGGATGGTCGCCTAGCTCAGCTGGTCCAGAGCGCTCGCTTCACACGCGAGCGGTCGTAGGTTCGAATCCTACGGCGACCACTGCAGGAGACGGTGCGGGCATAGCTCAGTTGGTAGAGCGCAACCTTGCCAAGGTTGAGGTCGCCGGTTCGAGCCCGGTTGCCCGCTCTGTGTTGGACCAAGCCCACTTAGCTCAGTTGGTTAGAGCATCTGACTGTTAATCAGAGGGTCCCAGGTTCGAGTCCTGGAGTGGGCGCTCTCAGCTGGTGAAGGCGGTACTGCCCCTTGGTGTAACTGGCAACACGCCTGACTCTGGATCAGGAAAGTCCAGGTTCGAGCCCTGGAGGGGCAACTTCTGGGGGATGACGCCCGGATCGCGCACGCGGTCCGGGCGTTCTGCGTCCCCCGGCCGCCTCTCCCTGCCCGAAACCGCGTCCACGGCGCGCACCCCGGCGTTCCTGTTGCGCAATTCCTCGGCGCGATGCAGAATTGGCGTGTCCGGCCCGCCGCTGGTGAAACATGCAGCGGAGGAGGCGCGTAACACGGGTTCGCGAGCACGGGCAACCCTTGGCGGCCCGGCGCGCGTCAGAGGCCGCTGGGAGCGCGTGGTTGCCGCGGCTCCCCCCGACCTCGCCAGCCATCGACCCTCTTTCACAGGGGATTCTTCCATGAAGCGCATCCTTTCCCTTCGCTCGCTCGCCGCCGCCGGGGCGCTGGCCGTCCTGGGCGTGGCCGACCTTTCCGCCCAGACGCCCGCCGTCCCCGCGCCCACGCAGGAAGCCGCCGCGGCGCCGCGCCAGGAGCAGAGCAATCGCCGCCGCGAGCCGCGCCTGCGCCGCAACGAGATCTCGCAGGAAGAGATGGTGCAGAGCGGCGCCACCAACCTGTACGACGTGGTGCAGCGCCTGCGGCCGCAGTGGCTCACCGGCACCAGCGCCTCCAACATCGGCGGCGGCGGCCAGGCCATCGTGGTCTACCAGAACAACACGCAGCTGGGCGGGCTGGACGCGCTGCGGCAGATGTCGCCGGGGTACGCGGAGGTGCTGCGGTTCCTGGACGGCTCCGAGGCCAGCAACACGCTGCCGGGCCTGGGCTCGCGGCGCGTGGGCGGCGCGATCATCGTGGTGACGCCGGGGAACAACAGGTAGGAACGCCAGGCTGCAGGGACGGGCCACAGGTTGTGGAAATCGACCTGCCCGGACCCTGACGCGGCGCCCCCGCTCTCCAGCCGGAGACGCGGGGGCGCCGCATTTCAGGACGGTCCGGGCCGGCAGGCGGAATCGCCGAGCTCGTCCCCCGTCCCTATCCCCCTCCGGTGGAACGGTCCTCGCAACGCCACCGCGGACCATGGCGGGGGCACAGGGGAGGGAAGGGCGCGATGGGACGGATGGGACGCTACATCGACGGACTGCCGGCGCACGCGCGCGACCGGGTGATCCAGGCGCAGGACTGGTGCGTGGCCACCGTCAGCGGGGCGCACGGGGCGCGCTGCCTGCTGGGGCACGCGGAAGACTGGCAGACGCTGCCGGACGATGCCGGCGTGTGGCGGCGGTGGATGGACGGCGAAGGGCCGGCTCCCGAGGCGCTGTGGGCGGCGAGCGTGGAGACGCTGTGCCGGCCGGAGCTGTTTTCGTTCCGGCGGGCGAGGCCGGTGGACCTGCCGGTGTACCGCGAGCGCCTGCGCCGCTGGGGCGCGGAATCGGAGACCCTCATCGGCGCGCGGTTCGACGGGCTGTGCGCGCGGCGCGGCGTGCCGAGCGCCATTCGCCTGGTAAAGCGCCGCGCCGGCGGCGAGTTCGCGGTCCCAGCCGCGCCCGCTCCACCCGTCCCGGCAACAGCGGCCGGCTGACGGATCGAGGCCGGGATCACTCGAAGCGGCGGGCCAGCTGCTCCAGGCTCAGGCGGGCGCCGGCATCGTTGTCCTCCGGCCGCAGGCCGGGCGGCAGGTTGTCGAACGCCAGGGTGACCTGCGTGCCGCCGGGCGCCGCTTCGAACGTGATCGCCATCGTCATCTCCCCCTGCAGCGCCGGGTCGTCGGTGACGAAGCGGACGGCCTCGACGATCCGGTGCGGCGGCGACAGCTCCACGAACCGCACGTCGACCATGTCCTCCCGGTCGGCCGTCTTGCCGCGGTGGACGCGCTCCTCCGGCGGGTAGAACAGCGACATCCGGTACCCGCCCCCCACCCGCGCGTCGAACTCGTGGATCCTGCCCGTCATCTCCGCCGGCGGCAGCCACTCGACGAGCACGGCCGGGTCGGTGAAGGCCGCGTAGAGCTCCTCGGGCCGTGCCCCGATGACCCTGGACGTGCGGGTCGAGGCGCCCGCATGCGCTTCAGCCATGGGGGTTAGTCGGGGTTGGAACGTGACCGCAGGCTCTCGGTGATGAAGCGGGCCGCGAGCATGGGCGAGTAGATTCCTCAGCCGGCGCCCTGACACTTCGCCGGATGCGGGCGACGGGTGGCGCCTCCTTCGGAATGACAGGCCTGCGAAGGATGCCCGTTTCGCCCTACGGGTCAGAAGTGAGCGGCAGCGCGCGGTGATCCCTTCGCACTCACGCACTCACGCACTCACGCACTCACGCACTCACGCACTCTCGCACTCACGCACTCACGCACTCACGCACTCAGTCGATCACGCGGAACCACTCCACCTCGTCCAGCGGCACCTCCATGCGGTCGCCGGTGCCCAGGTGGCGGGCGACCAGGACTTCGCCGCCGTAGTCGTGGCGCAGGCGGTCGGGCAGGAGCACCATCTCCGTGCCGCGGCGGCGCAGCTGCACGCGCGCTCCCTCCGCCATCGCCCGCTCCAGCCGGTCCAGCGCGTCGGGGGTCCAGTTCACGTGCCGCCGCGCGCGGTGTCGCGGGCGCTGTCGCCGCGCACGCTGTCCCGCCGCGCCGTCTCGCGCCGCACGCTGTCGCGGCGCACGCTGTCCACCCGGGCGGCGGAGCTGTCGTAGCGGACCAGGGTGGTGTCGGGGCGCAGCGTGGCGGTGCTGCTGGCGCGGCGCAGCCCCTCCGGCCGCACGGACACGTAGAAGCTGCGGATGAAGAGCGAGTCGATCTTGGCGAAGCCGCTGTCGGGCACGTCGCCGAACTTGGTGCCGGGGCGCGGCCGGGGAAGGACGACGCGCAGGGTGTCCATCCACATGTCGAACTCGGCGCGCGAGATCTTGGCCAGGTAGCCGTGCACGTCCACGTGCGACCCCGGCCCCAGCGCCCGCAGCGCGCCTTCGGGGGGATCGGGCTCGAAGCGCACCAGGATGCGGCGCCCGGAAGGGGTGCGCACCCACACCGCGTTCTCGCGCACGCCGCTTTCGGCCGTGGCGGAAAGGTGCACCAGGCGCCCCAGCTCGCGCGTGTCCAGCGGCAGCAGCGTCTCGAACTCCTGCGTCTGCATGGGAAGCACCTCGGCGCGGTCGGCGCCGAAGTTGGCGGCGGCGCCCACCTGCCGCTTGGCCGCCATGGTCTGGTCGCCGAACACCATGGCGGCCACCAGCACCACCAGCGACCCGACCGCGAGCAGGCTTACCCAGAGCCACACGCGGGACTCGCGCCCGCGCACCAGCCGTATGTCCATCGTCCGGAATGCCTTGGGGAGAGGGGACAGCCGGGGCCGGGGGTGCAAGGAGCGTTCCGGCCGCGGCTTGCACGCGGCGCGGCGCCGCCGTTATCATTTCGCGCTCCAACCTTGCGCGCCAGTGCGCACTCCAACGTAAGAATCCCAACCGGAGATCTTCCCGTGGCCCGTCCCGCGCCCCAGCCGCGCCGCAACCCGCTGCTCCCCTTCTACGTCATCCTGGGCGTGGTGGCCCTGGCCGGCGCCTATCTTCTCTTTCGCCAGATGGGCGGCGGCGGCGCGGCCGCCACGGAGCTGGTGCCGGTGGTGATGACGCCCGAGCAGCAGCAGCGGGTGCCCGGCATTCAGCAGGG
>DASTNU010000669.1:0-2553 GCA_035720605.1 Longimicrobium sp.
GAACCGCGCGGGCGGGTGAGAGTGCGAGAGTGCGTGAGTGCGAGAGTGCGTGAGTGCGAGAGTGCGAGAGTGCGAGAGTGCGTGAGTGCGTGAGTGCGTGAGTGCGTGAGTGCGCGAGTTGGCGCGCGGACCTCAGCCTGAGCGGGTACACACCTCACGCGCGATCCTGTCATCCTGAGGGAGGCGCCTCGTCTATCCCGCCGTCACGAAAGACTTTGGCGCCGACCGAAGGATCTTGCCGGCAAAATCGTGAGGCCAGCCCGACATCGCGAAGCCAGACTCCACGGCGCCGGAGAGAAGATCCTTCAGCCCGCTTAGTCCGCGAAGGCGGACTTCGTGCCGTTGGAGCCGCGGTTTCAACCGCCTGGGGATGGTTTGCGGCCCAGCGAGAGCGGTCTCTCAACAGTCCCTCAGGAGGACATCGCGCTGAGCTCGGCCCGGGCCATCCGATCCATCGATCCCATCCCATCCAATCCGATTCCGCCGGACCCCACGTATCGGTGGATGGCGGCGGGGCGATGATGGTCAGGCGACCCCGCCGGGCTGCCCGTACGGATGGATGGCGGCGGAAGAAGGTGCCGGAGCTTCGATTTTTTCCCGGGAGCAATCCGGTTTCGCCGGGCCGCACGTACGGGATGGGGGCAGGGCGTGGACGGGGGGCGCGGCGGACGTTGGCACTTTTTCCGCCTTTGTGGTCGCGGGTGCGCTCCCATGGGGACCGGTCGTAGCACAGGGGGCTTGTGCAACGTCGCCCGGCGGTTATATTTGGTCCCTCTGCTACGTCAGTGCGTTGCACTGCTCCCCCCAGCGGAGCTTCCCAATCCCGAAACGGCACCCCGGTCGCGAGGCCGGTCCGCAAAGCTAGGGGTCTCCCAGAGACAGCCCGGCCGCCGAAGGAGAGCACAACCCAGCGCTCTTCCCACAGGCTGTCATGGTTCGTCTCTCCTCCACCACAGGCATCCGCCTCGCCGCCGCGCTCGCGCTCGTCGCGACCGCCGCGTGCACCGACGGCGGCACTGCTCCGCTACTCGACGCGCCGCAGATGGATGCGTTCGCGTCCAGCGGCAACGCCGGCCAGCTGCACACCGGCAAGTACCGGGACAGCGGCGCGCCCCACGCCACCGGCCGCTCCGGCTCCGCCACCCTGGCCGCCCGCGCCCTGCGCGGCGCCGACGGGATCACGCGGCTGCTGGTGACCACCGGCAGCCTCGAAGACCCGGAGAACGCCCCGGGCCGGCTGGCCAAGGTGCAGCTCAAGGGCTACGCGGCCGACGGCACCCACCTGTTCACGCAGAACCACCAGCGCCCCGCCGACGGCGGCTCGCACGAGTTCCTGCTGGAGGACCTGCCGCTGGGCGCCCGCATCGACGTGCAGGCC
This sequence comes from Longimicrobium sp., assembly GCA_035720605.1. Lineage (GTDB taxonomy): Bacteria > Gemmatimonadota > Gemmatimonadetes > Longimicrobiales > Longimicrobiaceae > Longimicrobium. The sequence continues at coordinate 1,379 of DASTNU010000669.1, forward strand.
AACGTGCGCGGCATCGACTGGAGCCGCACCGACGTGGTGGAGGTCAGCGCCACCGTGGCGAGCGCGCCGACGCTGGCGGTCACGCTGGACCCGCCGGCGGAGGTGGTGGCCGGGGTGCCCACCGTGGTCACCGGTACCGTGCGCGAGACCGGCGGCGACGCCGGGGCGTACGTGAACTGCGTGCTGTACGTGGACGGCGTGGAGGTGGACCGCATCGACAACGTGTGGGTGGATGCGGGCGACGCCGTCACCTGCGCCTTCACGCACACCTTCACCCCGGGGACGCACGACGTGCAGCTCCGGCTGGAGGACCCCCCCGGCGGAACCGGGCTCACGGGGGTGCTTCCGTCCGACTCGGAGCAGGTGATCGCGTCCGACCCGGGCCCGGGGTCCCGCTGGGCGTCAACGGTGATGGACCGCACGGTGGAGCTGGACAACCGCTACGACGAGACCTGGCTCCGTCCGGACGGCCTGACCCGCGTCCACAACCAGAACACCGGCGAGGCGCCGCGCACGCAGAACTACACGTTCAACGGCTCCGTGGCCCGGGCGACGGCCTTCCCCGTGACCGTGGACCTGCAGGTGTGGTCGAATGCGGGCCCGTGGCACTCCGCGGTGTGGAGCGGCCTGACCGGTGGCGCGCCCGACGCGGAAGGCCAGTCGTGCGTGGACCAGCTGATCCCCGAGCACGGCGCGCACTTCTACCTGTGCAGCACCGGCGCCGGCGAGCAGGGCGCCACGGTGTTCGGGTACACCCGCTTCGCCGGGACGGTCACCTACCACTCGCGCGTCTTCGGGCGGCTGTGGGACGAGGTGGCGGGGGAGGAGACGCTGTGGAGCTGGAACATCGTGTCCGAGACGTACGCCGGCGGCGGCCAGATGCGCCCGCTGGGGACGGCCGTGAACGGCCAGCTGCAGCTGACCGACGGCGCGGGCCCCGTCCAGGTGAACGCGAGCGTGCCGCTCAGCCCGTTCGACTCTACCGTGACGCTGGTGCCGTACACCTGCCGCGAGCTCTTCCCGTACTGGCTGCTGGGCGGCGTGCAGACCATCTGTGAGGGCACCACCGAGCGCACCTTCGGCTGGAGCGGCGAAGCCTCAGGCTGATTCTTTCATCCCGGGCAGGACCTTTGGATCGGCGACGGAACAACGGAAGCACCCCACAAGAAAGCCCC
>DASTNU010000670.1:0-6627 GCA_035720605.1 Longimicrobium sp.
GTCCGTCGCGAGCCCCGACTCTGTCATCCTGAGGGAGGCGCCGCGTGATCCCGGAGTGCTCCGCGATCCATGGCGCCTACCGAAGGATCTGCTCTCCCGACCTGGGAGCCTGCTCCGCTCTGGGAACCGTCCCCACGCAACCCCTCCCCCGAAGTTGGGGGAGGGGTCGCCCGCCGTCGCGAGGAACGAGCGAAAGGCCGGGCGGGGGAGAGGGCTCCCGCGCAGCGGCCATGGGGGAAACCTCTCCCTGCCACGATGCCCGCTCCCTCACGCCGGCTGCCCCACGCGGGTGTTGCGCTTCCGCACCTCGCGACGGAACTTTGGGTTCCGGCACCGGGTCTCACCCGCGGGCCGCACCCGGCCCGACTCCCATCCATCACCCCGAACCGCTTCGCGCGCGCCGCCCGTACCAGGGATGCGCCCGCGGGCACGCGCCAGCACCCGGGCTTTCGCGCGCGGCGTCTCCGTGCGCCGCGCGCTCGCACGCACGGCCGAACTTTCGCAGGATCGTACGCCCATGCCCATCTCGCTCCCCGTGCGCATCGGCCTCGCCGGCGCCGCCGCCCTCCTGGCCGCCGCGCTGCCGCACCCCCGCCGCGTCCCCGCGGTGGACGCCGTGCTTCCCTCGCTCCCCGCGCTCCACGCCGCGGCGCCCGCGCCGCGGGAGGACGGTCCCGTGCTCCCGGGGCTGGAGGTGCTGCTGCGCGACTCGCTGCACCTGGTGCGGGGCAGGCGCGTGGGGCTCATCACCAACCACACCGCCGTCACCAGCACCGGCCGCAGCGCCATCGACCTGCTGCACGAGCACCCGCAGGTGCGCCTGGCCGCGCTCTTCGGCCCGGAGCACGGCATCCGCGGCAACGTCGACGGCGGCGAGCGCATCGGCACGCAGCGCGACCCGCGCACCGGCGTCACCATCTACTCGCTCTACGGATCGACCGAGCGCCCCACCCCCGCCATGCTGCGCGGCATCGACGTGCTGCTCTTCGACATGCAGGACATCGGCGCGCGGCCGTACACCTACGTCTGGACGATGACCATGGCGATGGAGGAGGCGGCGCGCGCCGGCATTCCCTTCATCGTCCTGGACCGCCCCAACCCGGTGACGGCGAAGGTGGAGGGCCCGCTGATGCAGTACGAGATGCGCAGCCGCGGCCCGCTGATCACCGGCCACTACCCGGTGCCGCTTCGCCACGGCTTTACCGCGGGAGAGCTCGCCCGCTACGTGAACGCCGAATACCGCCTGGGGACGCGGCTGACGGTGATCCCGGCGGACAACTGGCGCGGCAACCGCTGGTTCGACCAGACGGGGCTGCGGTGGATCAATCCGTCGCCCAACATCCGCACCCTGGACGCGGCGCTGGCCTTCAGCGGGCTGGTGATGCTGGAGACGACCAACCTCTCCATCGGCCGGGGAACGCCCACGCCGTTCGGCTACGTGGGCGCGCCGTACCTGGACAACGCCGAGCTGCTGCGCCGGGTGCGGAGGTACAATCTGCCGGGGGTGGAGTTCGAGCTGGCGGAGTTCACCCCGCGCGGCACGGACTGGATGCAGTTCCGCAACCAGCGCTGCCGCGCCGTGCGCCTGCGCATCACCGACCGCGACGCGTACCAGCCGGTGCTCACGGCGCTGGTCTTCCTTTCCGAGATCCAGAAGATGCACCCCCGCAACCTGGGGATGGGCCCCATGCTGCAGATGCTGGGGAGCCGCTGGGCGCCCGAGGCCGTGCGCCGCGGCGACGACCCCCGCGACATCTTCCGCCGCTGGGAGGCGGAGAACGCCGCCTGGAAGCAGCGCGTGGAGAAGTACCGCCTGTATCCCGCCGAGTAGCTGGAGAGACATTCTCAAGCAGAGGAGGCGCGGAGGAATCGGGTTCCTCCGCGTCTCCGCGTCTCTGCGTGAGATCCTTCGTCTTCGGGACCGGCCCCGATCTTGAGGCGCCGTGATCGCATGCCGAACGATGACGACGTCGTCGAGCCGCACGAGCTGCCGGGCGCGCTCCTGCGCCGCCTCCTGCTCTTCGCGCTGATCGCGGGCGTGCTGGTCGCCGGCGCGGCCGGGGTGCTGTACTGGCAGGGGAACGCGCCCGGGGAGATCGCGGAGCTGCTGGGTGAAGGCGGCGAGAAGGTGCTTCGCGACCCGATGCGCCCCGCCCGCGGCGCCCCGCGCGTCATCGTCTTCGCGCTGGACGGCGTCGGCGACGGCGAGCTGCGCCAGGCGATCGCGGCCGGCGCCATGCCGCGGGTGGCCGCGCTGCTGGGGCGCGAGACGGAGCCGCGGCTGTACGAGCACGGCTGGGCGGCGCCGGGCGTGCTCAGCATCCTCCCCTCCACCACCTACGCGGCGTGGGCGTCCGTCTTTACCGGGCAGCCCGCGGCGCGCACCGGCATACCCGGCAACGAGTGGTTCGCGCGCGAGGAGATGCGCTTCTACGCGCCGGCGCCCACCAGCGTCACGCAGCACCAGCACGCGCTGGAGGTCTTCAGCGACCAGCTGATGGATCGCCTGCTGCGCGCGCCCACCGTCTACGAGCGTGCGGGCGTGCGCGCGTACGTCTCCCTGCAGGCGTACCACCGCGGCGCGGACCTGCTCACCGTCCCCAGGCCCTCGTCGTACGGGCGGATGGTGCGCGAAGCGGCGAAGGGCATCGCGGACGACGACGAGACCGCCAGCCAGGGCGCGTACCGCGAGCTGGACGACCAGGCAGTGGAAAGCCTGCTGGAGAGCATCCGCGGGCACGGCGTGGCAGAGCTGCAGGTGGTCTACTTTCCCGGCGTGGACCTGTACACGCACGTGGCGGAGAACCCGCTCCCGGACCAGCTGCGCTACCTGCGCAACGTCATCGACCCCGCCGTGGGCGAGTTGCTGGACGCGTACCGCGGCGCCGGCGCCCTGGAGAGCACCTGGGTGATGTTCGTCGCCGACCACGGCCACACTCCCGTGCTCCCCGACGACCGCCACGCCCTGGGCGCCGAGGGGGCGGACGAGCCGCCGCAGCTGCTGCGGCAGGCCGGCTTCCGCGTCCGCGCGCCCGAGCTGGAGCTGGACGAGGAAGAGCAGGACTTCCAGGCCGTCGTCGCCTACCAGGGGGCGATGGCGTACGTCTACGTGGCCGACCGTTCCACCTGTCCGCGTCCAGGCACCCGCTGCGACTGGCGCCGGCCGCCGCGGATGGAGCAGGACGTGCTGCCGGTGGTCCGCGCCTTCCACCAGGCATCGCGGACCGGCACGGGCGCCCCCGCGCTGCGCGGGGCGATCGACCTGGTGTTCGCCCGCCAGCCTCGTCCGCCGGGGCGGGACGCCCTGCCCTTCCAGGTGTGGAACGGCGAACGGCTGGTGCCGGTCTCCGCGTACCTGTCCGGCACCCCGCGTCCGGACCTGCTCGACCTCGAGCGCCGGCTGCAGGGGCTGGCCGCGGGCCCCTACGGCCACCGCGCGGGCGACGTGCTGCTGCTGGCCCGGAGCGGAATGGAGGTGCCGATCGAGGAGCGCTTCTACTTCTCCGGCCGCTACCACTCCTGGCACGGCAGCCCCAGCGCGCAGGACAGCGAGATCCCGCTGCTCGTCATCCATCCCGGCACCTCCGGCGCCGCCATCCGCGACCGCGTTCGCCGCGCCGCCGGCGACCGTCCCGACCAGCTCGGCATCACCTCCATCATCCTGGACCTGCTGAGTTCCAGGTAACAACGGACGGCCTGCGGTCCAGGAACGTCATGATGTTGCAGCACAGAGGCTTGTGGATCGCTGCAGCTAATCGAACGCTCATCCCCGCCCCTTGATCGGGAACGCGGGTTACGGCAGATTGAGAGCGTGTGGGGAGTAGCCCGCCGGGGCGGACGGGGCAGCGATGCCCTGGGCCGACCACCGGACCGGCCAGCCGTCATGACGGGGCGCCAGCGCCTCCGGCGGCCGGAGGAGATACCGGGGCGAGACCACTGCGGACGCGCGCGCGCGCTGCAGGGTCTCGCCCTTTTTGCGTGCCCCCGCACCGCGCGGGACCCTCGGGAAAGGGACGGCGGATGATCTGGATTGCGATGGCGGCAGTGTCGGCGGTGATCGCGGGCGGTGTCTCACGGCTGGTGCGGATGGCGCTGCGCCACGGGCACCTGCTCGCGCTGCTCGAGGCCGGCGGCCGCACCCGGTGGTATGAGCGCGGCGCCGACGGCCGCTACGCGCCGCTCCCGGCGGTGAGGCTGCCGGCCGCGCTGCGCCGCTTCGTGTGCGGCGTGCCCGCGCAGGTGCGGGTGCGCGCGCGAAACGGGGAACGCTGAGGCGGGAGCCCCATCGGCCCGGCCAACGCGCGGCGTGACGTCCTGCGTGAGGAATCGGCGCGTTGAAATGTCGAGAAGCCCCGTCCCGGTGAGATGGTCACCGGGGCGGGGCTTTGAATGGAAACATCGGGCATCTTCCTCAGCCGTTCGGTGACGAGCCTGGTTGAAGCGCGCGTTCCACGTGCTCCCGGAGCGCCGCGTTGATTCGGGTCTGATACCCTGGACCACCCGCCCGGAAGAAATCGAGGACGTCCGGATCGAGCCGGATGTAGACGGGAATCTTCGCGCGGTCCTCGGGGCGGACGAACTCGGCCTGCGCCAGGACGTCGTCGGTGAGGGGCGGATTGTCCGGATCGCTGGCGGCACCGGCATCAATCTCCTCCTCGGTCATCGCCCGCAGCCGGCTCCAGTTCGTCTTTCCCTTCGTAACCTCGTCGCGCGCGAAGCTCACGATACGCTTTTCTTTCATTCCTCTTCGCCCTCCGGGCCGAGATGATCCGGAACGTGCTGCCCCGGACTGCGTAGACCACCGTCACCTCCACGCCCTCCAGCAGACCCACTCGTTCGCACGCTGGCGCAACCGCCCCGCAGCATCCAATCCGTTGACAGCGAAAAAGCGTAGCTCTATTGTAATTGACCTTCGGTCATTAAAGGAGCCATGCGCAGGGCACGCAGCGAGGACGAAAAGACGGAACGGCGGAACGCCATCCTCGCCACGGCGTGGAGGATGTACACGCGCGAGCCCTCGTTCGCGGCGTTCACCATGGCGGCGCTGGCGCGAGAGGCGGGGCTGGCCAAGGGCACGCTCTACCTGTACTTCCGCACCAAGGAAGAGCTGTTCCTGGCGCTGCTGGAAAACGGCTTCGGCGCGTGGTTCGACAGCATGGACCGCCGCCTGGACGACGGCCACGGCGAGTGGACGCCCGAGCGCGTGGCGGACGTCGTTCTGGCGTCCATCGCCGGGCGCGAGACGCTGGCGCGGCTGCTCAGCATCCTTCCGGGCATCGTGGAGCACAACGTGGAGTTCGACGCCGCGCTCCGCTTCAAGCGCCAGGTGATGCACCGCGCGGAGGTCACCGGCCACCGGCTGGAGGCGCGGCTCCCGTTCCTGCGCGCGGGCCAGGGCGCGCGCTTCCTGGTGCACCTGCACGCGCTGGTGATCGGCGTGTGGCAGCTGGCCCAGCCCAGCCCGGTCATCCGCCGGGTGATGGAGACGCCGGAGCTGGCGCCCGCCCGCGTGGACTTCGAGGAAGACCTGCGCCTGCTGATCACCGCGCTGCTGAAGGGGATGCGGGCGGACGCGCGGCCGGAATCGTGATCGGATCGATCATCGGACCAACCCTGGGAGGGATGGATGGCGGAGGCAAACGGCAGGCGCGTGGCGCTGGTGACCGGCGCGTCGGGGGGCATCGGGGCGGAGCTGGCTCGGCTGTTCGCGCGCGACGGGTGGGACGTGGTGCTGGTGGCGCGCAGCCGCGACGGGCTGGAGAAGGTGGGGCGCGAGCTGGCACAGACGTACGGCGCCGGCTACCACGTGGTCCCCGCCGACCTGGCGGATCCCGCGGCGCCGCAGGCCATCCACGACGCCGTCCAGGGGCTGGGCCTGCAGGTGGAGGCGCTGGTGAACAACGCCGGCTTCGGGCTGATGGGATCGTTCGTGGACACCGGCGGTGCAGAGCCCGCCACGGAGCTGCGGCGCGAGCTGGAGATGCTGCAGGTGAACGTGGTGGCGCTCACGCACCTCGCGAAGCTGTTCCTTCCCGCCATGGTGCAGCGCCGCCGCGGCTACCTGCTGAACGTCGCCTCCACGGCCGCCTTTCAGCCCGGGCCGCTGATGGCGGTCTACTACGCCAGCAAGGCGTACGTCCTCAGCTTTTCCGAGGCGCTGTCGGTGGAGCTCGCCGGCACCGGCGTCACGGCGACGGTGCTCTGCCCCGGCGCCACCCGCACCGAGTTCCAGGCCACCGCCAACATGGAGAACTCGCGCCTCTTTCGCCTGGGCCACGTGATGAGCGCCGCGGCGGTGGCGGAAGCCGGCTACAACGCCATGCGCGCCGGCAGGTCCTCCGTCGTCACCGGCGTGGCGAACCGGGTGATGGCGGCGGGCACCCGCCTGGTTCCCCGCAGCGTCGCCGCGCGCCTGGCGAAGATTGCTCAGGAGCGGGCGTAGCGACAGGAAAAGAACAGGGGTACAGAGAACGGAGTCAGACAGAGGCAGGCCGACGCGGCGGGTCCTCCCAGCTCCTCCGTCCAACTCCGTTCCTCTCTACCTTCCGATGTGGTTTCCGGGATTCGGTAACGGATAGCCGCTTTCACACGAACGTTTTGTTGACGGACGAGGGGCGGGCCCGGAAG
>DASTNU010000671.1:0-3393 GCA_035720605.1 Longimicrobium sp.
TCCCAGGGCGCGCAGCTCCTCGCCTTCCGCCACGGCGGCCACCCCCACGGCGAACAGCTCGTCCGCGGCGAGCTCGGCGCGCACCATCCGCAGCACTGCCTGGACGCCGAGCCCGTAGGCGTTGGCCTTGAGCATGGGGACCACGGACGCGGCGGGTCCCGCGGCGTCCTTCACGCGCCGCAGGTTGCGCCGCAGCGCCCCCTCGTCCACCTCTACCCAGGCCCGGGAAACCACCGTTGACGGAGCAGACACAAACCGAGTATTCTAGGCCAACCGTGAGTGGATCGCAAGCCGAAACCGCCCCTGCCGGCCCCGACGGCGGCGTACTGGACCGCGCGCTGGCGCTGGTCGAGTTCCTGCGCGCCCACGGCCCCTGGGACGCCGCGCAGACTCCCGCCTCGCTGACCCGCTACCTGCTGGAGGAAGCGCACGAGGTCGCGGGCGCCATCGCCGGCGGCGACCAGGGGGCGCTGCGGGGGGAGCTGGGCGACCTGCTGCTGAACGTGGCCTTCCAGATCGTGATCGGGGAGGAGACGGGCAGCTTCGGCCGCGAGGAAGTGGTGGCGGGGCTGGAGCAAAAGATGCGCCGCCGGCACCCCCACCTGTACGGCCTGGGCGAGGCGGAGCCGTGGGAGGCCATCAAGGCCCGCGAGCGGGAGCAGGCGCCGCACGAGAGCATCCTGGACGAGGTGCCGGCGGGGCTGGACCCGCTGCTGCGGGCCTTTCGCGTGCAGGACCGGGTGGCGAAGGTGGGGTTCGACTGGCCCGATCCCCACGGCGCCTGGGAGAAGGTGCGCGAGGAGACGGAGGAGATCGGCCGCGAGCTGGACGACGCGGACCCCGACCGGCTGGAGGACGAGGTGGGGGACCTGCTCTTCGCGGCGGTGAACCTGGCGCGGCTGGCCCACGTGCACCCCAGCACGGCGCTGGCGCGGGCGAACGCCAAGTTCGACCGCCGTTTCCGCGCGCTGGAAGCGCTGGCCGCCGAGCGCGGCGTCGTGTTCGGCCAGGCGGGGCTGGAGGAGCTGGACGTGCTGTGGGACGAGGTGAAGCGCATCGAACGTGCTGCGCCCGCCGCGCGGGAGGCGACGTGACGCGATTCCTGCATCGCCCGTCAATCAGCCCGCCGAAGCCGGCGCGCAACCCCCTTTCTTCTTCCTACGGCCGGGACGGATGAGCCTCAGGAAACGAATCGTCCTGACGCTGGTGGGAATCACCGTCATCCTGGCCATCCCCGCCGCGTACGGGCTGCTGGCACTGGACGACCTGCACCGCACCATCCACGGGCTGGACGAGCACGGGGTGGATGCGACCGACGCGCTCGGCGACCTGCGCAACTCCGTGGAGACGCTGGAGGACGCGCACCGGCGGTACCTCGCGCTCTCCCCGTTCGGCAGACCGGTGGCGCCGACCGACACGCTGGCGGTACGGGCGCGGGTGGAGACGGAAACCGCGGTCGACGGCATGCGCCTGGCGCTGGCCGCGCTGAAGGCGGACACCACCTACGCCGCGGTGCTCGGTCCCGTGGAGCAGCAGTGGCCCCGGATCGCGGCCGCCATGACCCGCGAACGAGACGTGTTCGCGTCCGGCGACCGCGACATGGTCGATTCCGCCCGCGCCGAGACCAACGACGAGTTCCTCCGCATGGAGCCGGCTCTGGACGGGATCGAGGGCGCGATCACCGGACGGACCGGGCGGGACCTGCGGCGTGCCGAGCGGGTGGCCCTGGGCGCGGTCACGACGACCCTGACCGCGCTGGCGCTGGCGCTGACGGCGACACTCATCATCGGGGCGCTGCTGACGCGGACGCTGCTGCGGCCGATCGGCGAGCTGCGGCGGGGGATGGCGACGGTGGCGCAGGGCGACTTCGAGCCGGACGTGCGCGTTCCCGACAAGCGCACCGACGAGCTGGGCGACCTGGCGCGCAGTTTCGAGACGATGACGGAGCAGCTGCGCGAGCTGGACCGGCTGAAGGCGGAGTTCGTCTCCGTGGCCAGCCACGAGATCAAGACGCCGCTGAGCGTGATCCGCGGCTACGTGACGCTGCTGGCGGACGGCATCTACGGCGAGGTGAACGAGCAGCAGCACAAGACGCTGGAGGCGGTGAGCGCGCAGACGGACCGGCTGGGGCGGCTGGTGCACCGGCTGCTGGACGTGAGCCGCTTCGAGGCGGGGGGCGCGCGGCTGGAGCTGCGCGAGATCGACCTGCGCGCCTTCTTCGAGGACCTTACCGCGGACTTCCGGGTGCTGGCGACGCAGAACGGCATCGACTTTCCCGTACGCCTGGCCGACGACCTGCCGCCCACCATCGTGGGCGACGAGGACCGGCTGAGCGAGGTGCTGGGCAACCTGCTTTCCAATGCCTTCAAGTTCACCGACCGCGGCGGCGCCATCCGGGTGGACGCGGCGCGGTGCGACGGCGGGATCCAGGTGGAGGTGGAGGACACGGGGGTGGGGATCGCGGCGGACAAGCTGCCACGCATCTTCGAGAAGTTCTACCAGGTGGAGAACGACGCGCTGCCGCGCCAGGTGGGTTCCGGGCTGGGGCTGGCGATCGCGCGCGAGATCGTGGAGGCGCACGGGGGCACGATCGGTGCAGAAAGCCAGGAGGGCAAAGGAACGCGCTTTCACGTGTTCCTGCCCGAACGGCCGCCCGTCCAGGAGCGGTCCTGACGCCCGAGTCAGCCGCCGGATGAAGACCGCGATCTCGCTGTTCCTTGCCGCGCTGCTCTCCGCGTGCGCGGTGTTCGCACCCGAAAACCTCGGCCCCGACGCCGCCCGCCGCGACGACCTGTGGCGGCAGGGGCACGCCGCCATGCAGCGCGACTCGTTCCGCATCGCCATGGCGGCGTTCCAGCGCCTGGCGGCGGAGCACCCGCGCAGCAACGAGGGGCGCGAGGCGCGCTTCTACCTGGGCACGCTGTACCTGGAGCCCGCCAACCCGGCGTACGACGCGGGGCTGGCCACGCAGAACCTGGAGCAGTACCTGGCGCTGGACTCCTCCGGCGGGCGCCTGCCGCGGCGGCCGGAGGCGGAAACGCTGCTGGGGCTCTCCCGCCAGCTGGCGATCCCCTGCGAGCAGCGGACGGGAAGCCTGCGCTGCGACCCCGCGCTGGTCACGCGCTCGGACACCACGGTGGTGGTGCGCCCTGGCGGCGGCGACCAGAGCGCGGAGGTGAGCCGCCTGCGCCGCGAGCTGGCCGAGCGCGACGCGACCATCCGCGAGCTGCGCGAGGAGCTGCAGCGGATTCGCAACACGCTGGCGCCCCGGCCGGACTAGACAGACCAGGCACGAAGGCAACACGGGACAGGCGAAATTTCCTCGCGTACCGCCGAACGCCACGGGTTGAAACCCGTGGCTGGAACGGCCACAAGCCCGGTCTCGGGGGGGGG
>DASTNU010000672.1:0-5151 GCA_035720605.1 Longimicrobium sp.
CCGGCGGCGTGCACGCGGCGCAGGTTCTCCGCCATCACGCTGTCCTCCCGCGCGAACTGCGCGACGAAATTGGGGGGAAGGCGCAACGGCGGCAGCGAATCCGTCAGCATCGCCTTCCGCCGCGTGTCGGGGTCCACGCACGCCAGCGGCAGGCCTTCGGTCTCGAAGCGGCGCTGGTAGAGCTGGCGGTAGCCGTGCATGACGGTGAGGGTGGGTGTGTAGAAGGTGCCCGTTTCGCGCGCCAGGCGCAGGAACTCGTCGTCCACCGTCCGGTCCTGCACCGAGTGGACGAGCAGGCGTGCGCCCGCCGCCACGGCGTCGCGCGCGCCCCACAGCTCCGTCGCGTGGACGATGAGCGGGATCCCGGCACGGCGCGCTTCCTCGGCGGCGGTGCGCAGCATCGCCTTGAGGGGTACCGTGTCCGCGCCGGCCACGTCCGTCAGGTACCACACCTTGATGGCGTCGCTGCCGTAGTGCGCCATCATCCGCGCGCCCGCGCGGGTGCTGCTGTCGCTGGATATATAGACGAACTGGCGCTGCGCCATCGTATTGACCCAGTGGTCCAGCGTGGAGAGGAGCGGCCCCGCGGCGGCCACGTGCGGCGCCGCGGTGCTGGCCTCCGCGCGCGCCCGCAGCGCCCACGTCCACGGGTAGCCGCCCACGTCGAAGGTTCCCGTCACCCCGGCGCACAGGTAGCTGCGGAAGAAGCGCTCCGGGTGCGCCTCCAGCGCGGCGACGGTGCTGTCGTAGGGAAAGCGCGCGCGCACGTCCTGCGCGTCCGGCCGCCCGTCCGCCCAGCCGGTCTGCGAGTAGTGCATGTGCGCGTCGATCAGGCCGGGGATGATCCACTTGCCGCGCGCGTCGATGGCGTGCACGCCGGGCCCCACCTCGCACTCCCCCACGCAGGCGATGCGGCCGTTGCGCATCACCACCGTGGCGTTGCGCACCGGCGCCGCGCCGGTGCCGTCGATCACCGTGGCGCCGGTGAGGGCGAACGCGGGCACCGGCGCGTCGCCCGGCGAGCCGAAGGCGGTGGTGACGGCGATCTTCCAGCTCCCGTCCGGCTGCCGTACCAGCACCCGCTCGCTCACGCCGCGCGCGCTGCCGCCCTGCACCACGCGGTATCGGTAGGCGCCGTAGACCACCCCTGGCGCCAGCGGAACGACCTCGAAGTGCGTGGCCACCAGCGTGTCGGGCCAGGCGTTCGGGTCGCCGCCGGTCATCCCCTGGTAGCCCCACTGCACGCCGCCGGGCCCGGTGCGCGCCAGCCGCGGGCTCTGCAGGTAGTAGCTCAGGTACGTGGCCCGGTCGCGCGCGTGGATCGCGCCGATGTTGCCGCGAAAGGCGGCCAGCGCCTCCACGGAATCGCGGGCGCGCTGCTCCGCCGGGTACGCCGGCTGGGCGAGCGCGGGCGCCGGGAGGGCGGACGACAGCGCGAGGACGACGGCGGCGGCACGGAGGATGGTCATGGCGGCGCGTGGAGAGGTGGATGAAAAAGCGGGAGCGCACGCCCACAGAGTAGCGGGCGTGCGCTCGGCCGGTCAAATGGGGGGCGGGAGAACTGCAACTGCGAACAGCGTCGCGCTTCGCGCGGACCCCTCACCCCCGGCCCCTCTCCCGCAAACTACGCGGGAGAGGGGAGACCCCCATCCGCCACCCACGACCTGTCATTCCGAAGGAGGCGCCGCTCCTCACCCGCCGCCGGCAGATTCTCTGGCGCCGACTGAGAAATCTACCCTCCGAACCTGGTGACGCGTCGCGCGCCGTGATCGTGTCCACGCGAGTCCGCGCAGGCGGACTTTGCGATTTTCCAGCGGCGAATTCTTCATTCGCTCCTGGAGGCGGCCTCGCGTCAGCGGGCGGCGGTCACAACTCCACGTAGCACACGCAGTCGCCCAGGGAGCACACGCCGCCGTCGAAGCGGCGCGCCTTGCAGTCCTGGTCGCACTGCGCGGGGATGCACGCCCGCCCGGTCTCGGCCGCCGCCGGGGCCGCGAAGGCCTGCGCGCCGCCGGACACCAGCGCCGCCGCCACCGCCAGCCCGAAGATCCCCTTCCGTTGTCCGTGCCGCATCGGTGCCTCCGTTCTGGGGATATGGATGGGATGCCGCCGTGCGCGGATCCCCGGTGGGTGGATGCGGATCAGGGCACCTGGATGATGCAGATGCAGCCGCCCTGGTCGCAGAAGCCGCCGTCGTAGCCGCGCTGTATGCAGTCGCGCTTGCACTGGCCGCCGTTGCACGCCCGTTCCGCCTCCGCCGATGCGCCTGGCGAGGCGAACGCCTGCGCGCCGCCGAACCCCAGCGCCGCCGCCATCGCCAGGGCAAAGAGCCCGCGGTGCGTCCTGCGCTTCATCGTTGCCTCCGGGTAAAGGAAGGTGGATGGCACCGTGGCGGCCTACTGGATCCAGCAGGCACAGCCCCACGAGCCCGCGCAGAAGCCGCCGTCGTAGCCCATGCGCCGACAGTCCAGGTTGCACTGCGCGTTGGTGCACGCCCGCGCCGCCGCGTCGCCCGCCGCCGCGCCTGGCGACGCGAACGCCTGCGCCCCGCCGAATCCCAGCGCCGCCGCCATCGCCAGGGCAAAGAGCCCGCGCTGCGTCCGCCTGCCGATTCTGCTCATCTCCACGTCCTCCGGATGAGGTGAAGGAGGGTCGGCCGCCCGGCTGGATTTCTCCGAGCGGTCGTGCCCGGTATCGAGCAGTGTAGTTTCAGCAAAGAACGCCGTCAAACGTGACGGCTCGTGCGCAGGGGAAGGCCAGCCGGAGCGCGAGTCCGCGCAGGCGGACTTCGTGACGTTCCAGCAGCGGTTTCAACCGCCGGGCGCGAAGCCGGCCTTCGCTCCCCTGAAGATGCGGGACCGTGACCGCGGGCCGCCCGCCGCCCTCACACCTTCAGATACCACCCCCGGCGGTGCATCGCCCAGACGATGGCGGTCCAGAGGGCCACGAAGCAGAGCGCGAACGCCAGCGACGCATCGTGCCGCGGCAGCCACGACGCGAAGCCGCGCTCGAAGATCACCCCCTTCAGCGGCTGGCCGCCCATCCTGATCATCACCAGCAGCCGCGCCATCACGCCGGAAAGGAAGAACGCGAAGATGGCGTTCATCCCGAACCACGCGAAGGGCATGGCCCAGCGCCGCCAGCCGCGCACGTCCACCAGCCAGTAGCACACCGCCAGCGTGTGCAGCGCCATCCCGGCCGTGAACAGCACGTACGAGCTGGTCCACAGCTGCTTGTTGATGGGGAACGCCGCGTCCCACACCAGGCCCGATACGAGCGCCGCGTTGCCGGCCAGGAACAATCCCACCAGCCGGTCGGAGGCGGACCGGTCCGAGCGCATCCACCGCCCCGCGAAGACCCCCAGCAGCACCGTCGCCACGGCGGGAAGGGTGCTCAGCAGCCCCTCCGGGTCCCACGTCCGGGCCGACGCCCACAGGTGGTTGGTGCCCAGGACCGCGCGGTCCACGTACGCCGCCAGGCTGCCGTCCTTGCTCAGGTCGCCCGCGCGTCCGCCGGGCACGGGCACCAGCATCATCAGCGCCCAGTAGCCCAGCAGCAGCGCCGCCGCGACCGCCGCCTGCGCGCGCGGCCGGGCGAAGAGCACCACCGCCGACGCCAGGATGAACGCCAGCCCGATGCGCTGCAGCACCCCCGGCAGCCGCAGGTGCGCCAGGTCCAGGTTGTAGTACGGAAACGCCGCCAGCAGCAGCCCCAGCAGGACCAGGATCGCTCCGCGCTTCGCCGCGCGGGCGAACAGCCGGCCGGGCGCCTCGCCCCGCTCCCGCCGCGGCAGCAGCGAAAACGCCATCGACACGCCGACGATGAAGAGGAAGAAGGGGAAGATGAGGTCCGTGGGCGTCCACCCGTGCCACGGTGCATGCTCCAGCGGGTCGTAGATGGTGTCCCACGTCCCCGGGTTGTTCACCAGGAGCATGGCCGCCACGGTCAGCCCGCGGAACACGTCCAGCGACAGCAGCCGCTCCGGCCGTGCGGGCGGCACCGCCGGCTCGACCTGCGGCGCGATGGGACGTGCGGCGGCGACGGTGTCGGTCATTGACAGGGATCTCCCGCAGGGTGCTCGATGAGACTATCCTGCCGGATCGGATTGGCCGGGGCAAGGCTTGCCTCGCCAGGGATCGATGATGAGGGAGGTTGATGATGCGCCGATATCGGACGGGCGGGTTCACCGCGGGGCTGGTTCTGCTGATCGTGGCCGGATTGATCGGGCGGCGGGGGTGCAGCGAGTGCGGCCCCGGCCTGGCCGCGTACCCGGCGTGGGACGGCCGTGACCTGGACTGCGACGACCTCCGGCGGCGCGTGTGCGTCATCGGCGCGGATCCCCATGGCCTGGATGCCGACCGCGACGGCGTCGGGTGCGAGAACTGGTGATATGATTTCCGGCATCTCTCACTCCATCACTCCATCACGCAAAAGCCGCCCGCGCGACGCGAACGTCACGCGGGCGGCTGGTGGAGAGCGGCGGGGATCACGCCTGCGGGACGCAGGCCCAGGCGCGGCTGACGTACTCCATCAGCGGACGCATGCCGGCGACGTCCATGCCGTGCACCGTGCTCTCGTTCTGGTACAGGTTGCTCAGGCTCTGCCGGATGCCTGGATTGCCGCCGGTGAACTCCTCGACCAGGCCCTTCCACCGGCGCGCCATCTCCTGCACCCGCGGGTCGCACGGGTCCGTGCCCCGCTCCATCTCGGCGCGCACCTCGTCCATCAGGCGCGGCCACTCCTGCTCCACCTCGCTGATGCGCGCCTCGCCCACCTCCTCGCGGCGCTGCTTGAGGTAGTCCATCTGCTCCGGCGTGTAGTATTTCTCGAACATCGTAATCTCCTCGATCGTCTGGATGAGTTGCTCGGCGGAGACCGGCTCCGCCATCCGCAGCCCCTGGGCGAGGGCGTCCAGCCGCTCCACCAGGCGCTGCTGGGTCTTCACCTGCTCGCGCAGGCGGTCGGCGTGCAGCTGCACCACCTGCCGCGGGGACAGGCGCCGCTGGTTCAGCACGTCGCGGATGTCCTCCAGGGGAAACCCCAGGCTGCGCAGCGAGCTTACCTGCTGCAGCCGCGCGACGTCGTCCTCCACGTACAGCCGGTGCCCCGCCGCCGTCCGGTGCGACGGCGAAAGCAGCCCGATCTCGTCGT
>DASTNU010000673.1:0-2606 GCA_035720605.1 Longimicrobium sp.
CGCGGCAGGCGCGCATGGCCGCCGGCCTGCACGCGCTGCTGGACCGCTTCGAGCGCGTCTACGCGGTGGCGCTGCTCCTGGTCTTTTCCGACGCCGTCATCCCGCTGGTCCGCAGCGCGTCGGGCGCCGTGCCGGACCTGGAGAACGGCGATCCGCACCGCCAGGCGATGCTCTTCGGCTTCTTCGGCGTCTGTGGCCTGCTCTGCGCGCTCCGTCCCCGCCAGGTGGCCGCCGCGGCGCTGCGCAACCCGCTCACGCTGCTCCTGGTCGGCTTCGCCATCCTGTCGAAGGACTGGTCGCACGCGCCGGACATCACCCTGCGCCGCGGGATCGCGCTGGCCGGGACGACGATGTGCGGCGTCTGGCTGGCGGGGCGCTTCCGCGGCCGCGAGCTGATGGAGATCCTCGGCTGGGCGATGGGGATCGCGGCCGTGCTCAGCCTGCTGTTCGCGCTGCTCGTGCCCGAGCTGGGCATCCACCAGGACGGCGACTTCGCGGGCGCCTGGCGCGGCATCTACCTGCAGAAGAACGGGCTGGGGAAGATGATGGTGCTCGGCACGCTCACCTTCATCCTCCTGGCCCTGCGCGAGGAAGGCCGCGCGCGGCGCAGGTGGCAGGGGCTGGCCTTCCTCTGCGCGGCGCTCGTCCTGCTTTCGACCTCCACCACGTCGACGCTGATCCTGGGCGCGCTGGTCCTTCTCGTCCCGTTGTACCGGGCGCTCGCCGCGCGCAGCCGCTGGCTGGTTCCGGTGGCGCTGGGGATCGCCCTCCCGGTAGCCGCCATCGCGCTGGCGGTGCTGACGGACGTGGAGGCTGCGCTGGGGATGTTCGGCAAGGATGCCACGCTGACGGGGCGCACGGAGCTGTGGGAGTTCGCCGCGGCCACCATCGGCGACCGGGTGTGGTACGGCTACGGCTACGGCGCCTTCTGGCAGGTGAGCACGCGGGCGCAGGGCATCTACGCCGCCATCGGCTGGGACGCGTGGCACGCGCACAACGGGCTGCTGGAGCTGGGGCTGAACCTGGGGGTGATCGGGATCGTGATCTTCCTGGCGGGCTACCTCCTCGGCCTCGTCCGCGGGACCGGCGCGCTGCTGGGTGGCGCGCGGGAGGAGGGGATCTGGATCCTGGGGTTCCTCACCTTCGTGCTCCTCGGCAACCTCACCGAAAGCGCCATCCTGGAGCAGAACGCGTACTGGATGATGTACGTCGCCACCACCTGCATCGCCGCGCCGGCCGCCCTGGCGGAGGTGCAGCCGCGGCTGCGCGGGGGCGCGCTGTCGCCGGGCGTGCGGATGCGCGCGCGGCGGCGGGTGCGGGTGCAGGCGGTGGAGGGCTGACGCGATGCGCGGAATCTCCGTTGCCGCCGGCGTGAGAAATTTCCGGGGCGCGTCCGTCCATGAGGATGTGCGGCTGCAACGGACTGCTACACGCGCCTCGCGTGGTCGCACGACGCGGCATGGGGGAGGGGATTCGGTCAGGCGGATCTGCTTGACGGTTCATGATCATCATACTGTGGATTGGCACGTAGTCGGGCCCCGCCGCCGTACTTTTCATCCGCGGAAAAGATTCGACTCGCGCAGAGACGCGGAGACGTGGAGAGCTTCTCCGCGCCTCCGCGTCTCTGCGTGAGAACCGTTGCCGCGAACCTTCCTCCGGAGCGAGACCGCCGATGCGCCACGTCGCCATCATCGTCGCCAAGAACGAAGAGCGCTTCATCGGGCGGATGCTGTGCTCGCTGCGCGCGCAGACCGCGCCGCCGGACCGCGTGTACGTGGTGGACGACGGCTCCACGGACGGCACGGCGGAGGTCGTCGCGGCGATGGCGGCCGGGTGGCCCGCGCTCTCCCTGGTGCGGCGTCCGGCCGGCATCCCCCGCACGCACGACGACGGGGTCGTCCCGGCCTTCCTGGCGGCGTACGAGCTGTGCCGGGCGATGGACTTCACCTACGTGTCGCGGCTGGACGCCGACATCGAGTTCCAGCCGGACTACTTCCAGCGGCTGCTGGGCCACCTGGACGCGCATCCCGACTGGGGGATGGCGGGCGGCGTGCCGTACGAGGAGGTGGGCGGGGAGGTGCGCGGGTGGAGGATGCCCGCGAGCCACGTCCCCGGCGCGCTCAAGACCATGCGGCGCGACGTGTTCGACCGCATGGGCGGCTTCACCCCCACGTACTGCTGGGACATCGTGGACGGCGTGGCGATGCGGGCGCTGGGCTACCGCACCGGCAACCTGCCGCTGCGCGTGGAGCACCTGCGGCCGCACGGGTCGTACGAGGGGGTGCTGCGCGGGCGGATGAAGTGGGGGGAGGGCGCGTGGACCATCGGCACGCACCCGCTGTACGCGCTGGCCCGCGGGGCGTACCTGATGACGCAGAACCGCCCGTACGTCCTCGCCGGCGCCGCCTTCTGGTGGGGCTACCTGCGCGCCGCCCTCCGCCGCGCCCCCCGCATCCCGAACACCGAGCTCACGCGCGCCCTGCGGCGGGAGCAGATGGGGAGGTTGATGCGGTTGAACCGCGCGGCGGCGTGAGGTGACGAACTGCGCGGATCGCCGATGGCCGATCCCGTCTCAGCGCCCGCGGGTTGAATTGAAACCGCGGCTG
>DASTNU010000674.1:0-5854 GCA_035720605.1 Longimicrobium sp.
ACTCTGCTCACTCTGCTGACTCTGCGTGAGGTTCTTTCTTTTCTCGGATCTGGTATGAAACCGCCTCTGCGTTCCTCGCGTGGCGTCAGTAGCCCACGTACGGGGGCACCACCACGCGCCGCCGGGTGACGCGCGCCATGATGAAGCTGGTGATCACCTGCAGGCCGAACATCGCCGTCAGGATGAGGGCTGGGTCGGCATCCCGCCCCACGTAGTACACGGCCGTCCACGTCGCCACGATGGAGCCGAAGAGCACGAAGCCGTAGCGGCCGCGGCGCCCGGTCAGCCGGTGCACCGCCAGCGGCGTGAACAGGATGGAGGCCAGCGCGCCGGCGTACACGTGCTCTCGCCGCGCCTGCATCACCCCGTTGGCGGCCAGCGCCCACGAGCCCACGAAGAGCGCCATCACCGCCGTGGTGACGGCAAAGCTCCACACCCCGCGCAGAAAGCGCCACAGGCCGCCGGTCCGGCGCGGCGCCGCGAGCTCCGCCGGCATCCCGGCCGCCGCGCCCGCCGCCGGCTGCTGCTGCCCCGCGGGCATCTGCTGCACCAGCGGCGGCGGCACGGTGGCGGCGCGGGGCGGGGCGTAGGCGGGGGGCACGGTCCTCTCGCGCGCAACGGCGCGGCGGACGGGCGGGGGCGTCAGCACCTGCGTTCCCTCGTCCGGCTCCACCGACACCGCGCCCAGCACCGTCCGCGGGCGCGCCGCGGCGGCGGGCGCGACCGTCGCCGCGGCCGGCATCGCGGGCGCGGCGGCCGACGCCGGGGCGGGCGCGGCGTCGTACGTCAGCGCCTCCGCCATCAGCGCCGCGTCGGCAAAGCGGTGCGCGGGGTGCACCGACAGCGCGCGGGCAATCGCGTCGCGCACGTGCGCGGGAAGGTGCGGCGCGCGCTGGGCGAGCGCCTGCACCGCCGCCGCCGTTTCCGCGATCATCCGCTCGGCGTCCGACGAGGTGAACGGGCGCACGCCGGTGAGCAGGTTGTATCCCACCGCCGCCAGGCTGAAGACGTCGGACGCGGGCGTGAGCCGCTGCTCGCCGTGCATCTGCTCCGGCGACGCGTACGCGGGGGAGAACGGCGACCTGCCGAACTCCGTCAGGTGCGTGACCGTCCCCTCTTCCCCGGACACCTGCGCGATGCCGAAGTCCAGCACGCGCACGTGCGGCTCGTCGGGGTGGTCGCTGGTCTCCAGGAACAGGTTGCCGGGCTTGACGTCGCGGTGCACCAGCCCCACGCGGTGCCCCGCGGCCAGCCCGCGCGCGGCCTGCCGCAGGATGCTGAGCGACACGTGCAGGGGCGGCGGCCCGGTGCGCGCCAGCCGCACCGCCAGGTCCTCGCCCTGCAGCAGCTCCATCACCAGAAAGTCCAGCCCCACCTCGTCGTCCGTGCCGAAGTCGTAGACGGAGACCACGTTGGGGTGGTGCAGCGTGGCGGCCGCGCGCGCCTCGCGAAGGAAGCGCGCCTGCAGCCGGGCATGCTCCTGCGGGTCCGGCGCGGTGATGCCGATCACCTTGACGGCCACGGCGCGGCCCAGGCGCTCGTCCGTGGCACGGTACACGGCGCCCATCCCGCCGCGGCCGATCACCGCGTCGATGCGATAGCGCCCGCAGAGGGTGCGCCCGGTCAGCAGGCCCGCGATCCCGTACATCTGGGAAAGTCTACAGCGTTCTGGTGGATGGCACGGATGCGTTTGCGCGAGCGGGACTTACGTGGGGAGCGCCGGATTGGTTTCCGCCCGCCGACGCGGGCCGTGCCGCGCCCGGCAGCGGTCGCGCAAAGGTAGCGAATCCGCCCGGGATGCGGCAGTCCGGCCCGGTCAGCGCAGGGCGGCTTCCAGCAGCCCCCACCCCAGCAGGAACAGCAGTATCGCCAGCATCCACAGCGGAAGGGCGATGACGCCCACCGCGAGGCGCTCGTGTCCCCGGGACCACAGCAGCCGGCCCGCCAGCGAGCACAGCAGCGCCACCGGACCGTACGACCACACGCTGGCGATGAGCGTGTACGCAACGCGCCGGTCGGCGGCGGACAGCGCCATCGGCACCGTCATGGAGAGCAGCATCCACGGCAGCAGGGGACCAGTGGACGATGCGCCGTGCCAGGATCATCCCCGGCGGCAGGCTCGCTGGACGGGAAGCATCGAGGGTGGTCATGGAGGTCGTCGCGGAAGGAAGGACCGGAGAAAGCCGCGCGCGGACCCGCAATCTACGTCTACCTCGCCAGGGTGTCAGGGGTTCGCTTCCGCCGGCTCCAGCGCGTCGTGCAGGCGCGCGACGGCTTCGGGAGGATGGGATGCGCGGACCTCGACGCGCGGCGTGCCGTGCCAGCGCGCGCAGTCCCGCACCGCGGCCGCGACCTCCGCGATCAGCCGCTCCGTGAGGCGCACGCCGGGCTCGAAGTGGATCTTGCGCACCTCGAAGACGCCCTCCTTGCGGTGCGCCTTGGGATCCAGGCGGCCGACCAGCTTTCCGCGGTGCAGGATCGGCAGGACGTAGTAGCCGTACACGCGTTTGGGCGCCGGCGTGTAGACTTCGATCCGATAGTCGAAGCCGAACATCTCGCTGGCGCGCCCGCGGTCCCACACCAGCGGATCGAAGGGGGAGAGCAGCGTCGTCAGCACCGGCTTCAGGCGCCCCGCGGCGGCGGCACGGGCCGTGTCGGCGTGGTCGGGATGCACGTACGCCGGCTCCTTCCATCCCTCCACCGGGACGCGCAGCAGGCCGCCGTCCTCCGCCAGGCGCTCGGGGATGAGCTTGGTGGACGTCTTGTCCATGCGAAAGTAGTCCGCCACCCACTTCGCCTTCGCGATCCCCATCGCGCGCACGACCTCGAGCACCAGCGTCCGCCGCACCTCGCCGGTGGACGGCAGCCGGGCGTCGTCCCAGGAGGGGAGGACCCGCTCGCGCAGGTCGTAGATGCGCTGAAAGCCTTCCCGCCGCGCGATCATCAGCTCGCCGGCGGTGAACAGGCTCTCCAGCATCCGCTTTTCCGGCTTCCAGCTCCACCAGCCGCCGCGCGTCTCGGCGCGCTCGAAGTCGGTGGAGCGCACCGGGCCGCGCTCACGGACGAACTGCAGCAGGCGCGCGGCATCGTCCCGGTGCGCGTCCATCCACTTGTGCGCGTACCGCCAGCCGGCCCACGCGTGGTCCAGCATGCGGTGGCGGTAGAGCGGGTAGTCTTCGATGGGGAGAAAGCAGGCTTCGTGGGACCAGTACTCGAAGAGCTTTCCTTCCGCCAGCAGCTCGTCCAGCCAGCGCGGGTCGTAGTCGCCCAGCCGCGTCCACAGCACCAGGTACGGGCTGCGCGCCACCACGCTGATGGTGTCGATCTGCAGCGTGCCCATGCGGCGGATGGCGGCCAGCACGTCCGCCTTGCGCGCGCGCCGGCGCGGGCGCCGGTCCAGCCCCATCGCGGCCAGCATCAGCGCGCGCGCGGCGGGTTGGTCGAGGTGGATGTCGGACACGCGTGCCGGGTGTGGAAGGGAGCTTCGGGTGATGTACGGTCGATGGGAAGATGGGGCAGATCCCGGTCGCGCGCGAGGGGCCCCGGTTCCTTCCGAAGCCCCTCGCGGTTTCACGCCGCCGCCGCGACCGGTCCCGCGGCGGGCCGGGGCCCGGGCCGGTACGCGGACTCCGGGATCTCGGCGAGCCGCGAGGGGTGCACCTCGCCGCCCATGGCGAAGAACCGCTGAAAGCTCATCAGCAGCGGACGCCAGCGGGCGGGGTCGATGCGGTCGGTGTGCCCCGGCAGGCGCAGCGCGTCTTCCACGTGCACCCGCGCCACGCGCACCTCCAGCGCCTCCAGCCCGCCCCGGCGCTGGTCGTCGCGCACGGCCAGCGGGTGCACGGCTTCGAGCACCGCTTCCAGGTGCACGGGGCACTCCGCCACGCGCGGCGGTGCGACGAGGTCCGCGTCGAGCGGGGTGAGCCCCGCGGCCGCGAACTTGTCGCGCTCGTGGCGGTAGCCCATCGCCTGCTTGTGCGGCGGAACCGGGTCGGACCCGGTGGTGCGGGCCAGCCGGTCCACCGCGGCCGCCTGGGCCGGCGAGGGCAGGTTGAGCACGCACTCGCCCGTGCGCAGGATGTTGGCGGGCGTGTGCGAGCGAGCGCCGAACCCCAGCATGCAGCTTCGCCCCAGCCACCAGGCGGACGACATGGGCGCCAGGTTCGGCGACCCGTCCGGGTTCTCGGAGCTGACGAGGACCACGGGCGTGCCGAAGTACAGGATCGCGGGATCGATGACGGAATGCATTCGGGTACGCGGCAGAGGTGACGGCCATCGCGAACGCCCAAGGCTACGCTCGCGAGCCCGCCCGCGCGTCCTGATCCTTTCACCCGAATTTCGATGCGAGCGCGAGAGGACGTCCACGCGGCTTTGCGTCCGCACCGGCGAGGCGTAGCTTGCTCGCGGGTCCCGATCATCCATCGAACCGACCGCGCCCATGATCCGCCGAGCCCTTCTCGCCGCCGCTCCCGTGCTCGTCTCCGGCTGTGCGATCTGCCGCTCCCTCCCCGGGGGGCCGCCGGAGCTGCTGGACCTCACCACCCGCCCGGAGCGCACGGAGTACCGCGAGACCAGCCGCTACGACGAGGTGGCGGCGTTCATGGTGGCGGCGGACCGCGCCTCGCCGCTCGTCCACCTCACCACTTTCGCGCAGACCAATGAGGGGCGGGCGCTGCCGCTGGCCGTCGTCGGTCACGTGGCGGACGCCAGCCCGGAGGCGGTGCGGGCCAGCGGCAGGACCGTGGTCTACCTGCAGGGCAACATCCACGCGGGCGAGGTGGAGGGCAAAGAGGCGCTGCAGGTCCTGCTGCGCGAGATCGTCGAGCGGCGGCACGACGCGCTGCTGGACTCGCTGGTGCTGCTGATCGCCCCGATCTACAACGCGGACGGCAACGAGCGCATCGACCCCATGAACCGCCCGCGGCAGCACGG
Source organism: Longimicrobium sp. (assembly GCA_035720605.1). Classification (GTDB taxonomy): domain Bacteria; phylum Gemmatimonadota; class Gemmatimonadetes; order Longimicrobiales; family Longimicrobiaceae; genus Longimicrobium. The sequence continues at coordinate 4,933 of DASTNU010000674.1, forward strand.
GCCGATCGGCGGGATGGGGGTGCGGCCCAACGCGCAGGGGCTGGACCTGAACCGCGACCACACCAAGCTGGAGTCGCCGGAGGCGCGCGGGCTGGCGCGGATGCTCTCCGCCTACGACCCGCACGTGACGGTGGACCTGCACACCACCAACGGCACCTACCACGGCTACCACCTCACCTACGCGCCGCCGCTGCACCCCAACACGCCGCCGGAGATCGACCGCGTCCTGCGCCGGGAATGGCTCCCGGCGGTGACCGACGCGCTCCGTCGCGACGGCGACGCGTGGCTGGTCTACTACTACGGAAACGTGCCGTCGGTGGAGGACGGGAACGCCGACGCGGAGCGCGCCTGGTACACCTTCGACCATCGCCCCCGCTTCGGCACCAACTACGGCGGGCTGCGCAACCGCTTCGCCATCCTCAGCGAGGCGTACTCCTACCTCACGTTCCAGGAGCGCATCCGGGTGACGAAGGAGTTCGTGGACCAGGTGCTGGGATGGGCGGCGGCGCGCGCCACGCCCATCCGCCGCGCCACCGAGGCCGCAGACCGCGAGGACGTGCGCGGGCGGCCGCTGGCGCTGAACGCGCGGCTGCGGCGCGCCGGCCCCGTCACCATCCTGATGGGCGAGGTGCGCGAGGAGGCCAACCCGGCCACCGGCCACATGATGCTGCGCCGCGCCGACCTGGTGCGCGAGGAGCGCATGCCCGAGTTCCAGGCCTTCGACCCCGGCGAGACGGAGCGCGTCCCCGCGATGTACCTGCTCCCGCCCGGGATGGACAGCATCGCCGAGCGCCTGCGGATGCACGGCGTCCGCGTTGTCCCCATGGATGCGGGATCGCGCGCCGTGGAGACGTTTCGGGTGGACTCCACCTCCGTCGCCGAGCGCGCCTTCCAGGGCCACCGCGAGCGGCGCATCTGGGGG